>DATLCH010000087.1:0-7403 GCA_035526465.1 Candidatus Limnocylindrales bacterium
GCACTTCGAGTAAAGGTCAACCCGGTAATTAACAGTGGCCGCTTAGCACTGTTTAGCGCAGCGGCAACCGCCGTAGCGGCGTCCGTCGACAAGTCCGCAGCCATGGTCGGCGTTATTCGTGAGCTGCGAGCTTCCAGCGCCAATGCTTGAGCGACATCCTCGGGCAAGTCGAGATGCACCGGCCCCGGCGGTTCTTGGATCGCGATGCCGATCGCCTGAGCGAACATCTCGCCGACATTTCCCTGCCGGCAGGCGAGCGATGCCTTGGTTAGCGGCTCGAAAAGCTTGTGATGATCGATACGCATTTGGATGCGCCGTCTGAGCCAGGTCGTTGCTATATTGCAGGTGATTGCTAACAGCGGCGCACGATCCAACCATGCCGAGCCGACGCCGGTGGTAAGATTGGTCGCCCCTGGCCCCAGCGTGGAAACACACACACCGGGAACTCCGGTCAAATAACCCACCGCGGAAGCCATGAACGCCGCCGACGTCTCGGTCGCAGTGAGCACGAAAGCAACCGAGCTCTGGCGCAGCGCCTCAATCAACGGCAATACCGGCCCGCTCGGGATGCCAAACACCCAGCGCACTCCGGCCTGTTCAAGCGTGCGAACGATGAGATCGCTGTTGTTCATGGAATGGGGTGGCGTTGAGGGATTATAGGCGATCGAGGGAGCAGATCGCAGTGTATCGCTCGTTTTGGCGTTTTCGCCGGCGATCAATCAGTTACCGATCCGCACCGGATCGATGACATCTTGCAGCGCGCGCACGATCGACATCGCTGTTAGCTTCCCGGTTTTGGGATTTTCGCTGGGAATGTTCTCGATATGCACGTGCAGCTTGCCGAATTCACCTTCGACATCTATGTCATGACAGTTACGCGGCAAGCCGGGCACCGCGAGGATGCGCACGTGTGTCTTGTCGGGACCGATGCCCGCCAAACTCACAGCGCCGGTCACGTTGACATTAGCGGGAAAACCACGACAAGCATCTCGCGCGGATCCGGAGAACACCTCTGTCTCCTCCTGCAAACCGACAAGCGAGATGCCGCGCTCGACCAAATACGGCGCACCCTCAAGGCCCAAGGGCGGTTTGCGCGTCGTATGGGTTACATGCGAAACCGCACCGACACAGGCAGATTTAATACCGTCGAGACCGGCAATAGCACCGGACGGAACATAGAGACGGCATCCTGTGCGCCGTGACTCTGCCATCACCTCAGGGTTTTCAAGTAGGGCGCCGACACTGATGACCATAAGATCTTTGCCGGCAGCGAAAGTGCTGCGCGCGAGCTCTACAACCACGTGGCCGCCCGCCGCTTCGACGAGCAGATCGGAAGCTTCGATCAGCTGACTCAAAGGCAGATAAGACGGTGGATTCCTAAAGCCCGCGAGAAACTCGCGCGCGCTATCGGGTGAGCGGCTGGTCACGCCGGCAATGCGCACCGCGAGCTTGCCCGCTTCCACCGCGCGCACCAGCGCTTTGCCAATCGCGCCGCATCCGACGATACCTATCGATTTGACTGCCATCGTGAGCTGCCACCCTTCACAAACAAAAATATGAATCTATCTAGCTCGAAGCAATTCTCCCTGTCAATCGAGGAAAATCAACGAGACAATTCATGCAAATATACGCCGTCGTGACAAAGTGAAAGACATTCTAGCAGATCTCCAAAGATGTTGGACCGAGGCAACCAATTGCAAGCGACTGCCGCAATAAAAATACTCGGGTTAATCTTGGAAAATCGTCAGCGGGATGGTACACGAGACCTATGCCGGCTTACGAGATCTATTTCCGTTGTGAGGATTGCAAACGCGAGCATACCATCCACACCAAGATTCACCTAAGCCAGGGGCCTGATCGTAAACAAAGCCTGGCCGAATTCTTTGTTGGGCGTTCGATGCCACCGCAGGCGTCATCGCTGCAGGGCCATAAGGCCTTCTGCCTAAGAACCGGACGGCAATTTCGACTGGAAAGCGATGAGCAAATCCTTCTGGTACCGCCCTCAGCCCGTCCGCTTCCCCCGAGCCAACTGCCGCTGATTCCCGACAGCCATTGACTCGCCTCGAAGACGGCTATGACTGCGGCGGTGTTAGCGGCTTAAGACCAACTAATTTTGTACAGCATCAGATAAATCACCACGCCGGTAATCGAAACATACAGCCAGATAGGAAAAGTCCAGCGCGCGATTCGGCGATGAGCGTCGAATCGTTGGCGTAGCGCGCGGATCACCGTTACCAGCGCGAGTGGTACGACAGCAGCCGCAAGAATAGTGTGGGTGATGAGAATCGTGAAGTAAATCGGACGGATCCAGCCTCGCCCTTTAAAGCCTATGGAGCCCACCTGGAAGTGGTAGGTCAGATAGGAAATCAAAAATAATGTCGAACAAGTGAGGGCCGCCACCATGCACCGCTGGTGGGCAGCACGGTTCTGGCTGCGAATGAAAAAATAACCGGCACAAAGCAAAACGGCGCTGAGGGAATTCAGCGCCGCATTCAGAGTCGGAAGCTGTGCAGCGGTCATCACCGCGGGAAAATATCCGGCAGCAACATCAAGCTCAGGAAAACGCACAGCACGAACGGCACGATCGCGATGATAGTGAGTGTCTTCTTTTCGAGTTTGAGATGCATGAAATGCAGCGCTACGAGTGCCGCCTTCCACACTGCCAAGCCGACCAGCAGTGACACCAGCAGCTTCCTGGGTAGCCCCAGGAAGGTAATGCCAATCTCAACGGCGGTCAGCACCGAGAGAATAATAAATATCTTGATGTAGTTGTGATGCGAGTGGGCGGTTGATGACATGGGCAGACCCTCGAGCGGTGGATTATAAGAGATAAACAAAGGTGAAGATCAATATCCAGACTAGATCGACGAAGTGCCAATAAAGGCCGGCGATTTCGACATGCTTGGCCTGATACCTGCCGCGATTGACCGCCGCGAGCACGCTGGAGTTATAGATCACGCCACCCGTGACATGCATGCCATGAAAACCGGTGAGCACGAAGAAAGTTGTCGCGAACAGATCCTTGCCGAACGCCAAATTGTAGTGCGGCAGCGTGTGGCCGATGAGATGCGTCCACTCATAGGCTTGCAGGCCGAGAAAAAGTGCCCCGCCAAGAATCGTGAAGCTCATGAATTTGTTGAACCGTCGCTTATCGCCCTCCTGCAAACCCGCTAAAGCCAACACCATGGTAACGCTGCTGACGATCAGCAGGAACGTCATCAATGCGGTCAGGTTGATGCCCAACACCTCGGCCGGCACAGGCCAGCTTTTGCTATGGTAACGCAAGGCACCGTAGGCGACGATTAGACCGCCGAACGACATCGCATCGCCGGCGAGAAATAACCACATGCCGAGTTTGCCCCAGCTCTCCGGGGTCAACGGGGTTTCAGCTGGCTCAACCGCACCATGCACCGCTACCGCTTCACTCATTTCGCGCTTTCCTCCTGAGTCCAGATCAGCGAATCACTGGTCTCCTGTTCCTCCAAAGTTGCGCGCTTCGCCGCGGCCCTGCGATAGGCGACCGCGAGACAGCCGGCTATCGTCCCGGTAATCACGTAAGGTGCGGCGAGCAAGAAGCCGACGCTCCAATTGAAGGCATGAGTCACTGCGTCATCGTCGCCGGAAAAGCACACCGAACACGCCCGTGCAAACGACGGCAAGATCATTGCAACGAAGGGAATAGCAATTACAACTCTTGTCCTGAAGAACATAAACAGCCGAAAAACTATCTTAACGACTCCGAACTGTCAACTAAACCGCGCTCAGTAAAGATAAACCAAGCCATAAAGCACGGGCCACAACGCCACGACAAAGGTCCAGTACATGCGCGTGGTTTGTATGCCGACGAAATTCTTACTGGTAAATCGTCCTCGCTTGGACTGCCAGCGGACAAACAATAGCCAAATCATGCCGCCGATGACGTGAACACCATGCGCACCGATGAGCGTGTAGAATAGCCCGCCATAAACGCTGCTCGATGTGGTCAAGCCGAAATGAATCATACGCAACCACTCGTAACCCTGGATCACTAAAAACAGCGCGCCCAATAGAGCAGTCCAGGTCAAGTGGCGAACGACTCGAGCGATCGCGCCGGCGCGCGCGGCGCCGACTGCCCAATGAACCGTCAAGGCGCTGAACAGCAATATTGCCGTGTTGACGCCGGTGACACCCAGCGGCAAGCGTGGCTGAAACGGCGGAGGCCAGACCTGGGCGCTCAAGCGAAACACTAAAAATGCGCCGATCAGACCGGCGAAAAACATCAGTTCGGCGCCGAGCAGCATGACTACGGCAAGACGGGCATTGCTGAGGAGCGGCACATTTGGCCGCACGGGAGGACCGCCGCCGCCCCCAGAGGATTCACGCCGACGTTTGGCATCGATCTCCGGTGCGGTGTCGTCCAGCTTGCGAGCTAAAGAACCGGCGGCCATGATTTTTGCTTCAAACGAACACTAATAAATTATGATAAACGCTATGATCGCGGCGATGTAGAGAATCACGGCAGCCGCCAAGAGCGCGCCGAAACGGAAGGCACGTGCAGGCTTTTGTCGACTAGGTTCGGTTAAGATCTGGCTCATAAGGGTATGCGGTCCAGAGCCATTACCAGCAAGAGCACTGGCAAATATACCAACGATGCGAACAACAGCCGGCGCGCGTTGGCCAAGGTTGAATTCAATGCCAATGTTATGCCGGCGGCGATAAACCCAACGCCCAACGTAAAAGCGACAACGAAATAGACTCCTCCGGCGATACCGAGCAAAGTTGGCAATAAACTGACGGCCAGCAGCGCGGCGCTGTGACTGACGATCTGGCGGTTGCTACTGCTGCCTTCGGGTTCGATGACAGGCAGAAACATAATACCGGCTTTGGCATAATCTTCACGATAGAGCCGAGCAATCGCCAAAGTATGCGGTACTTGCCAAAGAAACATGATTGCGAATAAAACCCAGGCGCCAATATCCAATGAATCTCGCGTCGCCACCCATCCAATAACCGGCGGCAATGCCCCGGGAATGGCGCCGACCAGCATGCATAACGAGCTGCGCCGTTTAAGCGGGGTGTAAAATAACAAATAGCTGATTGTGATAAACGCAGTCACGTACGCGCTCATGAGATTCACCGCTAGTGCCAGATAGCCGAGCCCCAATATCGTTACGGCGATCCCGAACCAAATCGCTTCCCGCGGTTGCAAACGACCGTCCGGCAGCGGCCGACGCCGGGTCCGCTGCATGACCGCGTCGCTATCCCGCTCCATATATTGATTGAGCGCTAAGGTCCCACCCGCTGCCAGTGCGGTGCCGATCAAGGCCTGCAGCAAAATCAAATACTGCGGTACCTGCTCGGAACCGAGATAGAAACCAACGAACGTCGTAATCAGCACCATGAGTACGACACGCGGCTTAGCCAATTCGACAAAATCACCAGCCCGCCGCAGCGTACTTGTGCCGCTCAAGATCACGGTATCGGTGTTCGAGCTCATAGTGAATACTGTTGCTTCAACACCGTCCGGTCCTGGCGTGATCGGCGCCGGTGCGAGTGATGAAACGCCCGCAGAGTGATCGTCAAGCTGGTGGCTAGCATCAACGCACCGACTATCAAATGTGTTGTTGCGGTCAAGACCAAGGCTCCGCCGCCCAGTGGCAACAGAGCGGTAAATTTCCCTAGATAAGCGGCGGTACCGAGCGACAACTGGACGAGCAACAGCCCGCCGAGCCAGTAAGCCGGCCGGACCAGCACCAGTTCTGCGCCATGATGATTGCTGATACGGAGCAGTAACAAAACCACATGAATCGCGACCAGCGCGGCAAACAGTAAATGGCCATCGAGCCGCTCGCCCGTGTGTCGCAGCAGCGCGCCGAAAACGATCTGGATATAGACGAGGGCCGTGGTAATCGAGGCGAGCCGGCGCAGCCGGCCGCCGTCATCGATCGATGGAGGTTTTTGAGCGCGCCACTCTTGCGAGGTGAAGAGCGCCAGACTGACGGTCAATGCGAAAAAAGCTTGAGCGAAACAGGCATGGATTATCGCGAGGGTATGTTGCAGCAAGATCACTCGCAGCCCGCCGAGCACGCCTTGCAAAATGACCATGCCGAGCGCGCCGATGCCGAGCCAGCGCAGCCAACGGCGATCCTCTTTGATCCAGAACGTCACGGCAAGAACGATGCTCAAGAGACCGACACACGATGCGATCAGACGATGACTGTGTTCGTAAAAAATGCCGCCGATCATCCTCGACCAGGGGTAGAGAAACATATTGTAGCCGAAGGTCGTCGGCCAATCCGGCACGGCCAATCCGGCGCCCAGACTTGTCACCAAACCACCGATGAAGAGTAGCGGAAAAGTCGCCCAGGCCAAGCCTAGCGCGACTCGGTGCGGCCAGGGCGAAAATGATGAAGGATGGCCGGCAGAGACTGCCGCCATCCTTCGAGGGTCCGGTTTCATTGTACCGAGTTTCGATCAGTGCGCGCGTACCGCGGCGCCGCTGCCGATGTTTTTATCTTGGGGCAGCCAGTCTTCTTTGACTTCGGGCGAACTGTATTCATAAGCGCCGCGATAGACCGTGGGAGTGGTTTCAAAATTACCATGCGGCGGCGGCGTTGGTGCCGACCACTCCAGGGTATTGGCCTGCCACGGATTGCGCTCGGCCTTCTTCCCAGCGATCAAACTCTGGCAGAAATTCCATAAAAAGAAAATCTGCGAGGCGCCGAGTATGAGCGCGCTCCAAGTGATGAAAACGTTCCAGTCCTGCAGCGGTTTCAAGAATTCATACTGTGTTGGGTTGTAGATACGCCGCATGTGGCCGCCGACACCGAGGAAATGCATCGGAAAGAACGCGCCGTTGAAGAAAATGTAGGTCAGCACGAAATGAATCTTGCCTAAGGTCTGATTCATTTGGCGGTAAAACATTTTAGGAAACCAATAATAAATACCGGCAAACAAAGCGAAGATGATACCGGCAACGACGTAATGAAAGTGCGCGACAATGTAATAAGTATCGTGAATAAAGATATCGACCGGCGTCGACGCCATGAAGATGCCGCTCAGCCCGCCGATCAAAAAGTTCGATACGAAACCCAATGCAAACAGCATCGGCACGGTCAGCCGAATCGAACCGCCCCACAGAGTACCCAGCCAGTTAAATACTTTAATCGCCGAGGGCACGGCGATGACCATAGTCGTCATCATAAATGCGGTACCGAGCAGCGGATTCATACCGCTGATAAACATATGATGCCCCCAGACGATCCACGATAGGAATGCGATTGCGATCATGGAAAAAGCCATCGCATGGTAGCCAAAGATCGGTTTGCGCGAAAAAGTCGACAGCAAATCGGAAGTGATGCCCATTGCAGGAAGGACCAGGATGTAAACCTCCGGATGACCAAAGAACCAGAACATATGCTGCC
>DATLCH010000122.1:0-12393 GCA_035526465.1 Candidatus Limnocylindrales bacterium
CACTTCGTCTTGCTCGAACCCGCGCGACGGTTTCGGTTCCAGTGAAGCGATTAAATGCGCGGCATCAACGATGTCGTCGACCGTCACACTAAGATCCTTGGCAAGTTTTTCATAGCGCTTCGACTCAAGATAGCTCAAGTGACCGTCGACGACGCGAGCTGCGAGACTATCGGTGAGCTTAAGATTTTCGAGCTGGACGAGCAAACACTCTCGCAGATTCCGCGCCGCAACGCCGACGGGATCAAAGAATTGGATGCGCCTAAGCACCGCTTCGACCTCTTCTGCAGCACATTCCACCGCGTTGCAAATCTCCTCGACGCTCAGAGCAAGATATCCGTTCTCGTTGATATTCTGGATGATATAGAAGCCGATATTCGATTCCCGTTCGCTGATCTTGGACAAACGCAACTGCCAAATCAGGTGATCTTCGAGTGAAGTTTTCTTGGTTAAGCTATTTTCCCATGATGGCGGCGAGTCGCCATCATCAGACATGGCTTCGGCCGTCAGCGAGCTATGGACGCCGTTGGAATGGCTATCGAGATACTCCTGCCAATCCAATGTCCCAATCTTGTCCACCGTATTGGGCTCGCGAGGAGCCACCAATTCGACGAACTCTTCCGTCGGTTCGCTCTTAGTTTCGGCGCGCGGCTGCTCGGCGACCTCGGGCTCGTCGTTCGCGCCCTCTTCCAAAGCGGGGTTTTCTTGCAGCTCTTTGAGAACCATCTCTTCGAGCTCAACGCGGGAGAGTTGCAATAACTTGATCGCCTGCTGCAGTTGCGGGGTCATCACCAACGTCTGAGCGAGCTTTTGAACTTGATGTAAATTTAGACCTGCCATGGTTAGAACTTAAAACCCTCTCCCAAATAAAATTTTCGCGCCCTGGGACTTGCGGCAATTGATTGCGGCGTGCCTTCTTCTAAGATCGTGCCTTCGTTGACGATATAAGCGCGGTCGCAAATACCCAGCGTCTCTCTAACATTATGATCGGTTATTAAGATGCCGATGCCGCTGATGATGAGATTACGAACTATTTTTTGAATCTCGGCGACGGCGATCGGGTCAATGCCGGTAAAGGGTTCGTCAAGCAGAAGAAAAAACGGCGAGAGCACGAGCGCACGGGCAATTTCAACACGCCGTCGTTCGCCACCCGATAAGGTAAATGCCTTGTGCGTCGCAAGGTGACTTACTCCGAGCATCTTCATGAGCGCGTCTGCTCGCTCTTTTTGTTCAGCGCTGCTCAAATCAAGCGTTTGCAGGATCGCCAGCAAGTTTTGCGCGACCGTGAGTCGGCGAAACACTGAAGATTCCTGCGGCAAGTAGCTGATTCCGGCCCGTGCGCGCTGATAAATGGGTGCTTCAGTGAGATTGTCTTCGTTCAAAAGTACCTGCCCTTCATCGGGCTGAACCAGACCAACCATCATATGAAATGTAGTGGTTTTTCCGGCGCCGTTGGGGCCTAATAAACCAACCACTTCACCGCTCTGAACCACTAAGTTCACTCCGTTCACGACACGCCGTCCGCCGTAAGACTTGGCAACCGAGACTGCCTTGAGCACACTCATTTCGACTTGGTATCCCCTTGATCCCGCGCCTTCAATTCCTCGGGGAATATCGTCGCAGAGACCCTTGTCTTACCATCGCTTTCAACCATGGCGCGATCTTGTTCGATGAAGTAAACGACCTTCGAGCCGCTAACTTGATTATTGCCTTGGCGCATCACGGGGCTACCGGTCAGAGTTACCGTTTTGGCCTTATCGTCAAAAATCGCGCGATCACCAGTGGCAACCCGGGTCCCTTGGGTAGCGTTGACCTTGCCGTCTAAAACTATTTGCTTCATCTGCTTCATTTCAGGATCATAATATGCCGTCAGTACGTCGCTCCGCATGGTCATATCGGATTGCACAGCAATCACCCGGCCTTTGTAGACAATCGTATTCTTCGCCTGATCAACCTCCATCCAGTCAGCAGTGATATAGATCGGGTCTTTCTTGTTGAATTCAAAAGCGTTTGAAGTCGTCTTACCCTCGCCTGCTGCCGCCGCTGCTACAGCATACACTGACGGAAAGGAAACCGACAAACAAAGGCCCAAGATCATGGTCGAGAATGCTTTCTTTATCATTCTATCCCCCAATTTTTGGGCCGTGCTTCGATTTTTTGATGGCCAGTTTTTCCGGTTCAATCTTGGTCTTGACGTTGCGCACCATGCGAATTTTCTTCTCCTCTAATTCCACTTCCATACTGGATCCTTCGATTGAAATACCTTCCCCCACCACCTGAGTTCGGCTCGGCAACGAGATCTGCTCCTTGGCAGGAAGGTAATTGGCTGATTCCGACGTCAGCACGTATCCTTGCATCGCCACTCGAACTCCCCCCTTGAGTTCCAATCGTTCGAGCTCCTTTTCATTGAGGAAAACATGTGCCGTTTCCGCCGAAGTCTCCGCGGGTTGATCTTTTTTGTCGTAGTATAGAAACCGTGGCCGGCGAACCAGCGCTTCACGTTTGTCTTTTAAATAATGAGCCTCATCACCGAAAAGTTCCCAAACCTTGCGGCCGTTTTCAATTTTCGCCCGATGAAAATCTTTAATGTGCAACACCGCATTCGGCAAAGAATCTAGGATAGCGACCGGACTCTTTACATCGACTTTTTTCACTTGCCGCATGACATCGGCAACTTTATATGCCACTCCACCCAGTGAAAGAAGAATGACAATCAGTAAAAGAATTCGTCTGGTCTTGCGCATACAAATACAGAGCAAAAGTAGCACTCTTACTAATTGCTGTAAAGCATCAGGCACGGAAATTGCTTCGCGTACTGATGATTTCTCTCGCGTTCGGTGATTTTCGCTTTCAGCTAGGAAGCAACTCTGTCCACTTTTTCTGGGCTTTGAGTAGCAGTTCGGCAACTTCCCGTACCGCTCCCGTCCCGCCCGGAGCAAGGGTGACGTAGTGAACAAAAGGCTTGAGCTCTCCCGAGCCATCGCTGACCGTCACCGCCAAACCTACCGAGCGAAGTACGGGCAGATCAATAATGTCGTCGCCGATATAGGCAATCTGTTCGTCGGTTAAGCGGGTTTTTTTCTTAATTCGACCATACACAAGTAACTTGTCCTGAACGCCCTGAACAAGTAGCGAGATCCTCAGATCCTTAGCCCGATGACGGACAACTTTAGACCGTCGTCCCGTGATAAACCCGACGTCAATACCGCAACGTTTTAGCAGCGCGATGCCATGGCCGTCGCGGACATGGAAGTGCTTGGTTTCAATGCCGCGGTCATCGATGATAATGCGTCCATCAGTCAGCACACCGTCGACGTCGAGCAGCAGCAGGCGAATCTTCGCGGCCTTTTTGACAACCGAGGGTAGGAAGGACTTCACGGCGCGCTTGCTAAAGACCGACTTTGATCAAATCGTGCAAATGAACAATGCCGACGGGTTTTTTGGTTTCATGCTCAAGCACGAACAGCGAAGTAATGGGAAACTGCTCCATCACCGCAACCGCTTCACTCGCTAAAGTTTCGCCCGGTATTGTCTTGGGATTGCGTGTCATCAGATCTCGAGCCGCCAAGGAAAGAATCTGCCCCTTACTCTCCAATCCACGGCGCAGATCGCCATCCGTGAGAACCCCGACTAACTGTTGTAGATCATTGACCACTCCGGTGACGCCTAGGCGCTTCGCGGTAATCTCGAACAGCGCCTCTTTCACAGTGGTCATCTCCTGAACCAGCGGTAAGCGCTCGCCGCGATACATCAAGTCCTCGACTCGCAACAACAGTTTACGTCCCAACATGCCACCAGGATGGCGCATGGCAAAGTCCGTCTCATTGAAACCATTTTGCTCAAGCAGAACCACCGCAAGGGCATCGCCCATGGCCAAAGTAACCGTCGTGCTGGTGGTCGGCGCCAAGCCGAGAGGGCAAGCCTCTTGTTTGACGGAGACATCGAGAACAACCTCTCCCGCCTTGGCGAGCGTCGATTCGGGATTCCCAGTGATGACGATTAGCTTGAGGCTGTGATGTTTGAAATGAGGTAGGAGTTTCAAAATTTCATCGGTCTCGCCACTGTTGGAAATCGCCACCACGACATCGTCTGGCATCACGATGCCGAGATCACCATGCAAAGCATCGCCCGAATGCAGGAAGAACGCTGGGGTGCCCGTGCTCGAGAGAGTTGCGGCGATTTTGGCGCAGATCAGACCGGATTTGCCGACACCGGTAACCACCACCTTGCCTTTGCAGTGTCGTATAATTTCGACCGCTTGGACAAAGCTTTCGTCCAAGCGCTCAATCACAGACAAGAGACCGTCGGCCTCGATCCGCAATATCTCGGCGGCGCGACGAATGATAGTTTGCCCACTCACAGGATTAAAGGCCTTTGACCAGAGCGTCGATTTCTTTAACCTTGCGGATCAACGCTTCAAAGTTTGCGAGTGCTAATGAATTGGGGCCGTCGCTCAGTGCCTGGTCGGGATTCTCATGCACCTCCATGAATAATGCATCCACTCCCGCGGCTACCCCGGCGCGAGAGAGAGCAGGAATATACTTGCGTTCGCCGCCGGAAGCCTGGCCCAAACCGCCTGGCAACTGCAAGCTATGCGTGGCATCGAAAACAACCGGGTAGCCCATCTCGCGCATGACGACGAGAGAGCGCATATCCGAAACTAAATTATTATAGCCAAATGATGCGCCACGCTCAGTAACTAGAATCTGCTGGTTGCCATTAGAAACGATTTTGTCGATGACATAGCGCATATCCCAGGGGGCGAGAAACTGGCCTTTCTTGACGTTTACGACCTTGCCCGACTGAGCCACTGCGGCGACAAAATCCGTCTGGCGACAGAGAAACGCCGGAATTTGCAGTATGTCGGCGACCTCTTTCGCCGCCGCCACTTGAGCGATTTCATGGACATCCGTGAGCACAGGGACACCGACTTTTTGTTTGATCTCGGCAAGAACCGCCAATCCCTTTTCGAGACCCACTCCACGGAAAGAATCGACCGAACTGCGGTTGGCCTTGTCGTAGGAGGATTTAAAAATATATGGCACGCCAACGCGCTCCGCGCGCTCTTTGAGCGCGGCGGCATGACGCAGCGCCGACTCCCGGCTCTCGATTACACAAGGCCCGGCGATGATTGCCAGCGGGCGGTCACCGCCTACGGCAATGTTACCGATGTTTATCAGCTTAGTCGGCATTTGAGTCGCAGCATTTTACAATCACGTGCGGACGATCTTCATGCGCGGCGTCTCTGCCACTGAACGCCGGTTTTGCAGCGCCGCCTCGACAAAGCCGCGGAACAACGGATGGCCGTCCATCGGGCGCGATTTAAACTCCGGGTGAAATTGACAGCCAAGAAACCAGGGGTGGCCACGCAGCTCAATGATCTCCACCAGTGTGCTATCCGGTGACAGGCCGCTCAATACCAACCCTCTGGCAGTGAATTCGGCCCGGTAGTTGTTGTTGAACTCGTAACGATGGCGGTGCCGTTCGGAAATCTTTTCACGACCGTACAATTTGGCGGCAAGCGTCTCGTTTTGCAGGACACAAGGATAGGTGCCCAAGCGCATGGTACCACCTTTGGTGTCGATCGCCTTCTGCTCTTCCATCAAGTGAATTACTGGATGCGCCGTTTGTAGGTCAAACTCGGTCGAGTTAGCACGTTCCAAGCCGCACACGTTGCGGGCAAATTCCACTACGGCCATCTGCATGCCAAGACAGATACCGAAAAACGGAATACCATTTTCACGGGCATGACGAATTGCAGAAATTTTTCCCTCGCTGCCACGATCGCCGAAACCACCCGGGATAAGCACGCCGTCGACATTTTTGAGCAAAATATCCGCCGCTTCCTGCTCAATCTGCTCCGCTTCGATGCAATCGATGTCTACTCTAACGCCATTGGCGATGCCGCCATGCACCAGCGCTTCCAAAAGACTTTTGTAAGACTCCTTAAGACTCATGTATTTGCCGACCACCGCGATGCGAACTGAGTCTTTGGGATTCTTCAGAACATCGACGACTTTCTGCCAGCGCTCGAGGTGCGGCGCGCCGGTCCAGATGTTGAGCTTTTCGACAACTCGCTCATCGAGCCCTTCCTCGTGGAAGACCAGAGGTACTTCATAGATCCACTCGACGTCCTTGGCTGTGATCACCGCGTTTTCGGCGACGTTACAAAAATGAGCGATCTTATTTTTGATCTTCTTATCGAGAATGCGATCCGTGCGGCAGAGCAAAATATCGGGCTGAATGCCTAAGCCGGTCAATTCCTTAACGCTATGCTGTGTCGGCTTGGTTTTAAGCTCACCACCGCCGGTGATGTATGGCACCAGAGTCAGGTGAATGTAGAGAACATTCTCGCGGCCCAAATCCCACGCCACTTGGCGCACCGCTTCCAAAAACGGCAAACCTTCGATGTCGCCCACCGTACCGCCAACTTCGCCAATGGCAATGTCATAGCCTTCGGCGGCTGCGAAGATGCGCCGTTTGATCTCATCAGTGATATGCGGGATCACTTGCACCGTACCGCCAAGGTAATCACCGCGGCGTTCCTTGGAAATAACCGTCTCGTAAATCTGCCCTGTCGTGCAATTGTTTTTCCGTCCCATCGCGGTGGAGACATAGCGTTCGTAGTGACCGAGATCCATATCCGTCTCGGCACCATCATCAGTAACAAACACCTCGCCATGCTGGTATGGACTCATGGTGCCTGGGTCGACATTGATGTACGGATCCATTTTAAGGATCGTCACTTTAAGCCCGCGGCTCTCCAAAAGCGCTCCGATAGAAGCCGCCGCCAGCCCCTTGCCCAAAGATGAAACGACACCGCCCGTGACGAAAATATATTTAGTCTTGATCGTCGCCATCGCCACCTCTCAGTTTAACCGCCGCTTCCATTCGTTTTCCGCGCGCAGGAGATCGGCTGGAGTATCCACCTCCACAGAGCGTTCGTCTACCTGCGCTACATAAATTCGGTAACCGTTTTCCAAGGCGCGCAACTGTTCCAAACTTTCGAGCTGTTCCAACGCGGTTGGCGGAAGGCGCGAAAATTTCAGTAAGAAATCCCGGCGGAAAACGTACAGACCGAGATGACGATAGCCCCAAACAGAGTGCCGATGTCGTCCTGCGGTCTTCGCCCCTTCAAGTTCGAAGGCATCGTTGCGCCGGAACGGGATCGGCGCACGGGTAAAAAGCATCGCCCGCCTCGCCTTATCGGTGAGCACTTTAACGATATTTGGATTGCGCCATTCGCTTTCATCGTATATCGCCGTGCACACGGTACCCATGGGAATGTCCCGGTCGCGTCGCAACGGCTGCACTGCCTGAGTAATGGTCTTGGCGTCGATGAACGGCAAATCGCCCTGCACGTTTACCAGCAGGTCGGCCTTGATCTTGCGCGCGACCTCGGCTAAGCGATCGGTTCCACTGGCGTGATCGGGGGATGTCATCATGACTTCTCCGCCGAATTTTTTCACCGCCGCCTCAATGCGCCGATCGTCGGTCGCCACAATCACTCGGTCTAACACTTCGGCTTTCACCGTGCTCTGGTAAACATGTTGGATCATCGGCCGGCCGCCGATCTGAGCTAGCGGTTTACCCGGTAAACGGGTCGATCCAAAGCGCGCCGGGATAATCGCCACAACGCTCATGGATTCACGATTTCATGGACCTAATGACGTCTGAATGAATGGTTAATAATGGCATGAGCATCGCCAAAAATAAAAAACCGCAATGGCTTTCCTGGAAAGCGCATCACGGAATTCGATAATACGCCCGCGTCCAAAAGCTGTCAACGCGATTCGACCCATTCCCACCTGCCGAGAGCAAAATAGCTTCCCAGGTGACAACTGTTATTAATCGCGCTTGACTGATCGCCGCACAGTCGTGATAGGAATGGAAAGAGATCTGGAGAAATGGAAATAACGCATGGCAGAGTTAATCAAAATCAATGCCGGCTTCGCCACGGTAGGCCAGGGCGCGGGGCCGATGATGGTAACGTGGAAAGCCGGCTTGTTCCGCAAACACGGACTGGATGTCGCTCGGCCGCCGGTGATGGGCGGCGCCAAGGGTGTCGTGCGCGGCTTGATGTCGGGTGAAATTCAGTTTGGTAACCTGGCCGCGCCAGCGCCGCTGCGCGCCAATCTTAAAGGCGAAGCTGATGTGGTTTTTTTAACAGGCGGCATCAACCAGCAATTTTTGGTCGGACGTCCCGGCATCAACAGCCGCGAGGAACTGACCGGCAAGACAATTGGCACAGTCAACGACGGCGGCATCGGCGACGCACTCGTTAAGTTTGTTATCGCGAAACTCGACAGCGTCGGTATCAAGGGACTGCAGGAAGTGACCATCGGTCATGGCGCTGTTGCAGAAATGGACGCTCTACTCAGCGGCAAAGTCGATGTCGTCGTGGGCACGCCGCCCGAATGTATCGACGCGATCCGCCATGGCTGCAAGTATCTAATCGATTTCGCGGAATACGGCCTCAACTACGCATTGGGTGGCATCGCCGGGCGGCGCGATTACATCGAGAAAAATCCCGATATCACTCGGCAATTTGTCAAAGCCTATGTCGAGGGCATGCACCGTTATCGCACCGACCGAGAGTTTACCGTCGACGTTCAGGCCGATTACAGCGGCATCGCCGACCGTAGCATCGCCGAAGAAACCTACGACCTCACTCAGCCCGGCATGCCGCGGGCGCCCTACCCCGTCATTGCTTCACTACAAACATTACTCGACTTTATGGCCAGAGATTTACCCGAGGCCAGAGGCGCGGATGCAAGGAACTTTGTCGACGATCGATTTATCCGCGAGCTGGAGGACAACGGTTTTATCAAGTCATTAGGTATTTAGATGAAGTCGGGCAAGTTCAGAGTTGCGCTAATCGCTCTACTGTGGCACTGACTTGTGCCGCTGATCGTCCATGCAGCCACTAACGATGTCGTGATCGATGCCGCCAAGCGCGAGGGCGAGTTGGTCTATTACGCATCGATGAATCTCGCCGAAGCCAATGGCGTAATCGGCGAATTCGAAAAGCGCTATCCATTTATCAAAGTTAGGCTGCACCGCACCGGCAGTGAGAAGCTGCTAACCCGGGTTCTCAGTGAATTTCGCGCCAAAAAAACTTTTGCCGACATTATTCAGACCGTCGAGTTCAGCATGCATTTGTTCAACCGCGGCGGCGTGCTGGCGCGCTACATCCCGCAGTCAAATGGATTTTACACCAAAGAATTTAAGGAAGACGGGTTTTGGACGACAGTTTACTACAACGCCTACGTTACCGCTTACAACACGCGTTTGGTGCCGGCTAATCAGCTGGCGCGATCTTATACCGACCTGCTCGATAGTAAATGGAAAGGTAAACTGCTGATGGAGGGGACCAAGGCCGATTGGTTCGCCGGCATGTTGCAAATCCTCGGACCAGAGCGAGGTGTTAAATACATGCGCGACCTAGCCAACCAACAACCCAGCCCCCGTGAAGGCCATGAACTGTTGGCTCAACTGGTCGTCGCCGGCGAAGGCGTTTACGATGTCAATATTCCAGCGTCATCAGTCGAGCGCATGAAAGAACGGGGTGCGCCCATCGATTGGATCGCGCTTGGCCCGGTGCCGGCGATTATGGTCGGCGCCGGCATCGCCACACGCGCCCCTCATCCCAACGCCGCTAAATTGTTTTTGGAATTTATTTTATCGCGCGAGGGACAGAAGATCATGCAGACTCCAGGGCGCCACGTCGCCCGCGGCGACCTTGCCAACGAACAGGCGGCAATGCTCAAAAATTTGAAGATAGTGCCGGTCGATCCTGCATTGGCAGAAAAACTCGACGAGTACGCCAAGCAAATGCGCAGTATCTTCGGCGGATAGTTGGGCATCCATCTCTGATCAGCGAAGGAGAAAATCATGCGGTTTATGTTCTTAAACCATTCGGCTCAGCGGCACTCCGCTGAACTCGAATCACACATTGCCAAACTGCTCAAAGGCTACGCTTCGCCGGATACCACCTTTGAGCTTGCCTATCCCGAAGACCTTGGCGGCGGCGCCGTCTTGAGTCTGCTCGAAGAGCGCAAAGCGCTATCTGGCCTGCATCATATTTTGGAAACCCCGGCGTTGGTTAAAAAAGCCATCGAAGCCGAGCAGCACGGATTTGACGCGGTGATCCAGAGCAATACTTTCGATCCGGGTGTGGAAGCGAGCCGTTTGGCGGTTCGGATCCCGGTAATCGGCTTGTTGCGCGCGTCCTTGCACTTCGCCGCGAGCATCTGCGACCGCTTCGGGCTCATCGTGCCGTTGGAAACCCATATGCCGCACACCATGCGCATGGTGCAAACCTACGGCATGACCGGATTCGTCAGCGGCATCCGCACCGTCGGTCTTTACGACACGGGCGATCTCTCGGGCTATCATGATGTTGTCATCGAGCGTACGCTTGCGGTCGGTAAAGAATTAATCGCTCAAGGCGCTCAAGCGATAATTCCCCTGGGCGGCAAGATTTATCCCTATGTGGTCACCCCCGAGGAGTTGGAACCCCATCTCGGCGTGCCGGTAATCAACACCAAGGCCGTGGGCGTGAGCTATGCGGAACTCATGGCGCGCAACCATATCAAACACAGCATCAAAGCTTACCCCTGCCCAACGGGGCTCGATCCCGACGCAGTTTCGAAACGCTCGAAGTAGCGACAGTAGATTGCGACGGGTTCGTGCAAGTGCAGGGAGTTGATTTGACTCTCGAAGGAGAAGCCCACTCAATGATTATCGATAGCGACGGACATTTTTTTGAAACCGAAGAGATCTTCGACAAATACATGGAGCCCGCCTTGCGCAACTATCGGCCGCGCCTATTGGGCGACGAACAGGGCCATAACTTTTGGGTGGTTGACGGCCAGACCTCTTATAAACGGCCGACCATCAAAGGCGCCGGCGCGCCGGGTACGGCGGCCCCTCCGGGAAAAGCATTGCAGTCCGCTCGGCGCGCTTCACCCGGGAGCCAAACCTTGACCAGTTTGAAGGAGCGATTGGACGATCTCGACCGCGAACAAATAGATTTACAGTTTATCTATCCAAGCTTTTTGCTGCACGCGAATTCCTGGCCCGATGGTGTGTTGGGGAACGGTATTTGTCGCGCGTACAACACCTGGCTTAGCGAAACCTGTAACCAAGCACCTGATCGGCTACAAGCCGTCGGTGTCGTAACTTTGCTCGATCCCGCAGGCGCCGCCAATGAAATCACTCGGCTCCATGATATGGGAGTGAAAGCAGTGATGATCAACGGCACCGCGGGTGCCAGGCGCTTGGATCATCCCGAACATGATATGTTCTTTGCCGAGTGCGAGCGAGTGAGAATGCCCATTGCGGTACACTTCAGTTTGCAGTTCCCGTTCGTCGACAAATTGTTCGAGCACCACTTTCCCAACCGTGTGCTTGCCGGAATTTTTCCGATAATGGCAGGTCTCACCAGCGTGCTCTGCTCCGGCCTTTTGGATCGCTACAAAAATCTCAAGTTCGCATTTCTCGAAGGCGGCATCAGTTGGGTGCCAGCCCATGTCGAACGCATGGACGACCACTTTGAAAATCCGCGCTATGGCGCGAAGGATCTCCTCAGTCATCCGCCCAGTGAGTATCTCAAGAGCGGCCGGATATTCTTTGGCTGCGAAGGCAACGAAGCAACGCTGCCTAAAATCGTCGCAGAGGTCGGCGAGGACCTGTTTATGTTTTCTTCGGATTATCCCCACGCCGACCGCAGCGAAGGGACGGCGACGGTGCTCAGAGATCGTCGCGATATTGCCGCGCCGGTGCGTCAGAAACTACTAGAGACAAATGCTCGCCGCTTTTACGGTATGTAATCGATTATCATCAAAACTTAGCTGCCGGAAATTTTCAAGGATGTAACTGCCGAATTCGCAGATTAGCGTGTCCGGCATAATGAAACGGGTAATCGGAACGTCGATTGCCCCATTTTTCTGGTTCTCAGGTCATTCGAACGGCAGTCGTGATTTGACCGCTAAAATTCGGCGCGCTTGATTTACCCTCTTCCGATACTATAAAATTTTTCTCGTTGGAACGAGATCATGCCCCCCTGTCGAGGTGATGCAAGGAGGAGTGGTGATGGATTTTCCGAAATGTCAGAAATGCAATAATGGCCTGCTCATCCCGCTTTCGGATTACGGCCAAGATGGCGCCTCGGTGATGTACAAAGCGTGGGCGTGTACCAACCCCGACTGTGGCTTTTCTCTACGTGTCGACAAAGGTGAAGTCACCTACGGCAAGAAGATCGAACACAAACATTGATAGTCGATCGCTGAGTCAGGTACACATTTCTAGCCGGCATGGTTCGATTGAAGCTCTGAATCGCCCGCCCAAAAAGCTCGCAACCTCTCTTCAAAGCCGCCAAACATCGCTGCTGCA
>DATLCH010000130.1:0-3523 GCA_035526465.1 Candidatus Limnocylindrales bacterium
GAAGCGTCTACACATATAACCCGCGCCGGTGCCCGGCTCGATATGATCGAGGCGACGCAGCACGATCGCTTTGCCTTTGAAGATTATGCGCTGTTGCGCGACGTCGGCATGACGACAGTGCGGGACGCCCTGCGCTGGCACCTGATCGATCGCGGCGGTCAATACGACTTTTCTTCTTTCACGCCCATGCTCGAAGCGGCGCAAGAAGCCGGCGTGCAAGTTATTTGGGATATTTGCCATTACGGCTTGCCGGACGGGCTCGACATTTTTGCCCCGGAGTTCGTCAACCGCTTCGCGCGCTTTTGTGGCGCCGTCGCTGGATTGGTAAAACGCTACAGCGATGGTGTGCCGTTCTATGCGCCGATCAACGAGATTTCGTTTTTTGCCTGGGCCGCCGGTCACGTGGGCTTTATGCATCCCTGTGCTGTAGACCGAGGCGGAGAAGTGAAACGACAGCTCATCCGAGCCGCCATCGCCGGAATCGAAGCGATCTGGGCTGTCGATTCACGCGCGCGCATCGCTCAGATAGATCCCATCATGCATGTCGTGACGCCGCGCTCTCATCCAGAGCTCGCCGATGCGGCCGCCGGACAAAATGCCTCTCAATTTGAGGCTTGGGACATGCTCTGCGGCCTGGCGAGCCCGGAATTGGGCGGCGACCCACGCTATTTGGATATCATCGGGGTCAATTACTACCATGCCAATCAATGGGAGTATCCGGGCGACCAACCCGAAAACCGGCTACGCTGGGAGGACTCGCCGCGCGACAGCCGCTGGGTGCCTTTTTCCCAATTGCTCATAGATTTCTACGCTCGCTACCGGCGCCCCATGTTTATCGCCGAGACCGGACACTTCGGTGTTGGCCGCGCCCTTTGGGCCAAAGAAACAGCCGCGGAAGTGATGATCGCGCGGCGCCGTGGCGTTCCGATAGAGGGTATTTGTTTCTACCCGATCATCGATCGAACCGATTGGGAGGACGCCAGCCATTGGCACAACTGCGGCCTTTGGGACCTTCATCGAGACGACCAGGGTCGGTTGCAACGAGTCCCGTGTGCGGAATTCGCGGCCGAGTTATCTTCGCTGATGTGCGCCAGCGGCACCCAGCAGCTAACGCGTACGTAACTGCCCCGCCAAACGCGTATCGTTGATTCTTGATTCCTACAGCTTTGCCAAATCGCTGATCTTGCCGCGCCGGCCGGCATGATAAAAATTCGGCCACTCCTCGACTTGGGCGTCGTGATAATTTTCCCGGTACCATTGCGCCACTTCGCCGGCCGTGGCAAACCAAACCTTTTCGTGTTTCTTGGCGTAGCGAATAAACTCGCGCAACAGAAACGCGCGGAACGGCCGGCCGCCGACAAACGGGTGATTTCCCCACATCATGAACTTTGGATCGCTGGCGCCTTCTTCATACAGACAATCGAAAGTATCGATCCACATCTGCAAGAGATCGCGCGGCGTTCTGCCGGCGCGCTGATAGCTGGAATAATCGTTCAAATCCTGGAAGTAGGACAGCACCGTCAATTCTTTTTTTCCGACCTTTAGGGTGTAAGGCGTTTCTTGATGCTGCGGGTCCATCCAATACGTGTAGCCGCATTCCAGGATCACCTCAGGCGTCGAGAAGCTCGGGGCTACTCCGGTCGAAAGATAGCCCACCGGCGCCTTGCCAACGACTTTCTTGACGGCGGCAGCCGTCTTGAGCAAATCCTTTTTTTCTTGCGGCCGTTTTTTCATATAGCTGTAATCGTGAATCCAGGTTTCCGTACCGATCTCGTGGCCATACTCGGCCGCGTCCTGGAAAATTTCCGGGTAGTTTTCCACAGTGATCCCGGTGGGGAAAAAACTCGTGCGAATCTTTTCACTTTCGAATACTTCGAGCATGCGATAGATGCCGACGCGCTCGCCGAACTCGCGATCAGTGAGGATCGCCAGGTTTCTCTTGGTCTCGGCATTACGCGGAAAGCTGCGGCGATTTTCTTGCTGTAAGGTGTTGGGTCCGCCCAAATCTTCCGGCCAGGTTTCAAAGGCGACACACGGCGTGATTGCGATACGCGCGCCGTCGGGCCACTTGATCGGCTTGCGTTTAGGTTTAACTTTCATACTGCCTCCCTGGATATTCAGAAAATTTTTCTACTGATGCCATAGTTCTGGCGCATTGCCAATCATGCATGGCTAAAAAAAAGGCGGGTTTTAAACCCGCCCCTACAGGAATCCAAATTCGTTTATATGTTCTTTGCGTTCTTTGCGGCTAAAAATCCGATTATGCGACCTTTGTGCTCTATGTGGTCAAATTTCCCAAGCCGAATCTTCCCTTACTTGAACTGCGGCATAACTTTTTCGGCGAACAGGCGGATGTTTTTCAGCGCCATCTCCTGCGGCATGCCGCCGAAGTGAAAGGTTCCCGAGATCGTCGTCAAGTCGTTAGGCTCGGCCCATTTGCGGATCGTGTCGGCGACGCGCTCGGGATCACCCGCCAAGACAAACCCTTCTTTGATCTGGGTCTTGGCGTCGCGTTGCACTAGCAAGCCGACTTCTTTGCGATCGGTATCGGCGGCGTGATGCACGTCGACGTAGCGCTCCAGATACGGCGCGGCCTCTTCAATCGCCTTGTCCAAGCTGGTCGACACATAAATATGAAATTTGCCGAGGATATCTTTGGTAGCAGCGTCATGCCCTGCCTTGGTCAAATTGTCGCGATAGATTTTAATAAAGCCCGGCAATGCGCCCGCTTCCCGATAGAGATACGGCAGCGTCATCAAGTTAAAGCCTTTTTCACCGGCCCAGCGAAACGAGTCTTCGCTGCGCGCGCAGCCGACCCAAAAGCGCGGATGCGGCCGCTGTACCGGCTTGGGAAACACCGGCACGTTGTCATAATTGAAGAACTCGCCTTTGAAGCTCACCGGCTTATCGGACCAGGCTTGCAGCATGACCTCTACGCCTTCGTACATGCGCCCGGTCGCTTCCTTCTGATCGACACGATATTTCTTGTACTCGTGCGCCTCGCTGCCTTTGCCGACGCCGAAATCCAGCCGGCCATGGGAAATCACATCGACCATGGCATAGGACTCGGCGAGATCGATGGGATTGTGCAGCGGCAAGACGCTGATGGCGATGCCCAGACGGATTTGCTTGGTGGTACGGGCGATCGCCGACATGAATGTCGGCGGATGGGGCAGATCACCGCCGTAGTGTGCAAAGTGATGCTCGGTGACCCAGATATGATCGTAACCAAGCCGGTCCATCTCTTCCATCTGACCGAACATTTTCTGGTAAAATTCGCTCACGGATCCGTCGAGATCCGGCACGTAAGTCGGTAGATAATGTGATCCAAACTTGGTCACGCCCATGGTTTGCTAAACCTCCAGGAAATTTGACTCAACATATAAGTAGCTCGCCGGGAAGAAGTCAACGCCGCCACACTGGATCGGTCAACAGCGTGAGATTTACATCGCGTGAACATTCGCATAGTAAAGTTAGATAGCGCTCTATCGAAATAGGAGGCGCCACATGATTCACACGCGCA
>DATLCH010000143.1:0-4701 GCA_035526465.1 Candidatus Limnocylindrales bacterium
CTGTAGTGGTCGAAACATTTACTACTGACGGTCCCAGTTTTTTCGCCAAATTGATGAAATCCGGTAAACCTTGGGCCACCGCATTGACGCTGGCGGCATGAACCGGCTGGAGAGCACCGTGGTAGCGCTCCGGGACGATCAATCCAGTTACGACCGCCAGCCCAGCGATCGAGCAGGCAGCTAAGATATGCGACGTTTTTCTTTTCTTCAGAGATGATCTCAGGTCTGTGGACCGGCCCATAGTTTTTTTCTTACCCCGCTGTCATTAGGCGCTACGCTCGAAACGCAAGCGCTCGCGATTGTTTGGGCGTGTTTATTGGCTTAGCCCGCCAGCGAGCGAGCTTTCATTCGGCGGCCGCGGAGCGTCGTATCCTTCCAGCGCAGTAGCCCCGCACGCATATACTCCGGATCGAGCCCAAGAATTTCACAAACATTATCAAATGAAAATAAATGGGAGCGGTCTTTGTCGAGGATCCACTCTTCGGCATCGCGATGCATCGCCTGCTTACGCTTGCAATCGGAACCGACGTTATCCTGGAAACAGCTCACCGCGTCACGCAGAACCGCGAACATTAAGACGCGCTCGGCGTCCAGATGCACCCGGCGTGTTTGCGTCGCTAAATATTGGCTCTCGATCAGCACATCAGGCTGAAAGATCGCCATCGCCCGCTCGTCGAGCTGCATGCGCGGCCCATTGTTGTCTTTGACCCAGAACGGCTGACGATCGCGATTGTCTTTGGAAACTGCAGTTTTCGCAGATTTTCTCCCCATGAAACACCTCCCCTGAGTTGTTTAGACGGCTCAGGGGTAATCAAGGTTCCAAAAAATCGAGAAATTCTGGAACTACGACCTTACCCTTAAGATCAGGTAATCGCGCTGGACTACTAGCCAGACAGCCTATAGGCCCCTGGCAACTTGCCTGCAATATTCAAGAACGCCGCAGGAAGCGCGTTTCATTGAGCTCTACCTCCTCGGCGATCTCGGTTGACGCCACTACTGAAGATGATAAATATTAGCCCCATGCCACTAGCGACCATCGATGAGGCCATTGACGAGATCCGTCGGGGCCGCATGGTCATCCTCACCGATGACAAAGACCGCGAGAACGAGGGCGATCTCTGCATGGCCGCGGAAAAGGTCACCCCAGAGGCGGTCAACTTCATGGCCACCCATGGACGCGGTTTGATCTGCCTCACGTTGACAGAAGAACGAGTGAAACATTTGGGATTGGCCATGATGGTGTCTGACAACACGTCGCCGTTCGGCACCGCCTTTACTGTTTCCATCGACTCAGCCCGAGGCATCAGCACCGGCATCTCGGCGGCGGACCGCGCCAAAACCATTCTTGACTCGATTGCCGATGACGCCAAGCCCCAGGATTTAGCCACTCCGGGTCACATCTTCCCCTTGCGGGCGCGCAACGGCGGTGTCCTCGTACGCGCCGGCCAGACCGAAGGCTCTGTCGATCTCGCGCGACTGGCCGGACTCAAGCCGGCCGGGGTGATTTGCGAAATCATGAAAGACGACGGCACCATGGCGCGCCAGCCAGACCTGATGCGCTTTGCCAAAAAACACAAACTTAAAGTGGTCACTAACGCCGATCTGATCCAGCACCGCTTGAACTATGACTCACTGGTTTACAAAGCCGCTTCGGCACCGCTCCCCACCCGCACCGGTGGCGAATTTCAGGCCATCGTCTACAACACCCACGTCGACGAAAGCGAACACTTGGCGTTAATTAAAGGTCAAATTTCGGCCAATGAAGAAACCCTCGTGCGGGTTCATACCAAATATATTCCGGGGGATGTTTTCGGTTTCGAACTGCTCAATACCGGCGCGGTGATTCAGCGCTCGATGGAGTTGATCGCCAAAGCCGGCAAGGGCGTGATCCTGTATTTGCAGCCAAAGCAAAAGGCGCATCATCCGACGATGGTCGCCTATCCGAGAGTTGAAGGAAAACAGCAAAAAGGAATGAATCCATCGTTCGTTTATCAGGCGGATTTCAAGGAGTACGGAATCGGCGCGCAGATACTCCGCGATTTGGGTGTGCGTAAAATGCGCCTGCTCACTAACAATAAAAAACATCTCGTCGGACTACGCGGCTACGGCTTGGAAGTAACCTCGCTGGTGCCGATCCCCCGCGACAATCCGCTGCGTGTTGCCGCCAAGAGTCACAAACCCAAAGCCAAGCACGCTTAACCGTCGTAATCTGAAAATTGCCTAGGTATTTAAGCAGCGCCCTATGCCCATATTCGAATACAACTGCGCCAGTTGCGACCATCATTTTGAGATCATAGTGTTGTCGCCCCGTGAAAAAATCAGCTGTCCCAAATGCACCGGCAAGAAAGTCGGCAAACAACTGTCAGTCTTCAGCGCGCCGGCATCGACCAGTGGCACAGCGCCAAATCCCGGTGTTTGTACGGGAACGCCGCAAAGCTGCGGCTGCCGGTAAGAAACATCGCACAATTGCTAGCCACTACTTATTTTTACATTCGGGTTGGACAAGAATTCTAGCGCGGATCCGCCTGCGCCGCACTTCGGATGTTGGAATACCGCAAAGCTGTGGCCGAATGAACGGCGCGGCAATTGATCACCTAGAATCTTCAGACGGGATTACATAGCTCGGCAAGTCGGCACGGATGCGCTTGAGCGCTTCGCCGATGTTCGAAAACACGCGCTCTTCAATCAACTGCGCTTTGACCCAGTAATCGAGTGATGGAGTATCGACAAAATTGATATCGACATAGCGTTCGCCCACCGGCTCGCCAGTAATCATTACACGCACCGAGAAGCCGGCATCGATGACGATGCCGCGCGCGCTTGGTGGCAACGGTAGCGCCGCTTTGATCTTCTCCAATTTTTCCGGTGGATATTTGCCGATATCCAGAGAGTAATACCCCCACTGGCCAGGCTCGACATTTAGCTCCCGGAAAATCTTTAGGTTGATATCGACGAGATTTTTCGCGGCTTCGTCCTGATTGTAATTTTCCAGGAGCTCAAAAGCCCATTTTTCGATGATGCCTTTAACCGGCGCCGCTGCTTTGTCGCGCTCCTTGATCGCGCGGCGATCAATCCACCATTTAGTTTCTTCGAATGCGCGAGCTTTTTCGTCAGCCATAATTTTGCTCTGCCGTCACTGTGCGGAGCCTAGATCTTGAATTCCTCTAGCGTGCTTTTGGCGAACAGCGAATCGATGTCGAGCTTCTTGCTGATCAAACCTTGCTCGTATGTGTATTGCACCAAGGTCTCGAGAATATGGCGGTTGGCTTCCAGACCATAAGCCCAGGGGTCGGGACCCAGGGCTTCCCGTTCTTTTTCCATCTCGTCAATGGACCACGCCATCATATACTTGAGCGCCGAGAACTCATACATCGCCTCCTGACATATCCTTTTAGATTCATTGAAAGCCTTAAAAAGGCTCTGGGCGATCCAAGGGTGTTTCTCATAAACTTCTTCGCGGATTACGATTGTGTGCATGATCGGAAAAATCTTGGTGCGCTTGAAATAATCCGCTTCCACCTCGCGGAAATTAGGTATGAGCCGCTGGACTTTCGCATGACGGCGTACAAACGGCGACGGCATATGCGCCGAAATCATCGCGTCGATCTCGCCGCGTTCGAGCATACCGGAAAGCGTCTTGTCAGCCGCAATCGGCTGGATGTCGATGTTGGACGGCAGCTTGTGTTGCACTTTGTCCTGGCGCCCCGGGGTCTCTTCGCCGCCGGTAAACCATTTCATTTGTTCAGGCAAGACACCGTATTCATGTTGCAAGATGCCGCGCGCCCAGGTCGCCATGGTAATCTGGTATTCGGGAACGCCGACGCGCTTGCCCGCCAGGTCCGCCGGTTTTTTGATGCCGGAATCGGTGTTGATGTAAATGCACGAATGACGAAACGTCTTGGACGGAAAAACTGGAATGCCAATTAATCTGGGAGCGCCCTTGTCGCGTGACATGAGGAATGAACCGGTGGACATCTCGGCGACATCGAATTCGCCGTAGCGTAACATCCGCCAAAAGGTTTCTTCCACGCGCAGCGGCAAGTAGGTCAGATCGACCCCCTCGACCTCAACCCGCCCATCCTGCAAAGCACGCGTGCGATCATAGTCCCAGCAAGATAATGTCAAACGAATTTTGCCCATGATGAACTCCTGTTGAATAATTACTCGAAGCTAGGAACGAACATCAGCAAGAAATTGGCTGGCGCTGACGACGAATTGATCGGTTTCGTTTTGCAAGACGACCGCGGCTTCACCTGAAGCCAGCGTGGTGCGGCGCTGGATAAAATAAAGCGTGCCCTTGTAACTCACTTGGGCGCCCAGATGGAAACGCTCAAGAGCTAAATGATCCGGCTGGGGATCGATCTTTTCCATGACCAACTTCTATAACATAGCACCCAACAAGCTTAAACTACCGAAGCCTTCCACGAGTGGAAAATTGACAAGCGCCAAGGCGCAAGTCTACAGTTACCGGAAGAGATAATTCTAATGCGTATCGCGGTCATGGGTACAGGAGCTGTGGGGGGCTATTTCGGCGCGAAGCTCGCGGCTGGAGGGCATGATGTCGCTTTCATCGCCCGCGGTGGACACCTGCAAAGTCTCTATGCAAACGGTCTCCACGTCATTAGCCCCAAGGGCGATTTGCGAGTGAAGCGTGCCCTCTTCACTGACGATACTGCCAATATTGGCGCGGTGGATCTGATT
>DATLCH010000175.1:0-8337 GCA_035526465.1 Candidatus Limnocylindrales bacterium
GGCCGTGACCTGATGGGCACCGACGTTGAGTTCGCTGGCGATCAATTGAGTAATCTTGTTTTGGATTGCGTGAGAAATGTTTTCGGTCATGATGAAACCTTCTAAATTGAGTGAATCGAGAAATTATAGCAACGTTGGGCTGAGAGTGAAGTGTCATGAAAGAAAAGACGCACGATTAATCGAGAAATGATCCGACCGGCTTTAGCTCGAGGAGTTTTTTGGTCCACTTCAAACCGATTTTCTGACCGGTGCAAGAAGGACTTTATCTTCGTAGTAGAGACTTGAAGCCGATCGGGATGGATGCCGGCGCTCGCCGGCATTACGATTCATTTTTTTCTGGAGGTACGTGTCGAAAGCCATTCGTCGGAAGAGTTCAGAAATTGACAATGGAGAATCGATCGCTGGATGGCGTGCTTGGGGTGATTGACCGTTGCGGTTGGAGCGCGTAGCTTCGCGGAATGATAACACAGTCGGTACGAGATGAACTGGCGCCATCGGGCAAACTGCGAATCGGTATTAACTATGGCAATGCCGTGTTGGCGAGCAGAGATGCGGTCAGCGGCAAGTTGAGCGGCGTCGCGGTGGATCTGGCGCAGGAACTTGGGCGCCGATGTGAGCTGGCGGTGGAAACTGTCGCTTTTGACTCGGCTGGGAAAATGACCGCGGCGTTGCAAACGCATACTTGGGACGCGGCGTTTCTCGCGGTGGAAGCGGGCCGGGCCAACGAGATCGCGTTCACTGCGCCTTATCTGTTGATCGAAGGCACCTACTTGCTCCCGCCGGGATCCGCGATTCATTCCATTGCCGATGTCGACCGCGCCGGCGTCCGTGTCGGAGTTTCGGCGGGTAGTGCCTACCATTTGTATTTGAGCCGTAACTTGCATCACGCGCAAATGGTCGAGGCAGAGAATCCCCAGACAGCATTTGATCTGCTGATCGACGGTAAAGTGGATGTCGTTGCCGGCGTCAGGCAGGCGCTGACCGCTAACGCTGCTAAGTTAAACGGAGCGCGCGTGTTCGACGAGCGCTTCATGGCAATCGAACAAGCGATGGGTATGCCGCATGGGCGTCCAGCCGGCTTACAATTCTTATGCGAATTTATTGAAGAGGTAAAAGCCTGCGGCTTTGTCGCCTGGGCGCTGGAGCGCGCTGGCATTCGCGGCGTCGCCGTGGCACCGCCGATAGAGAGGAATTAGCCGCAAAAGACGCAAAGTGCGCAAGAATATTTCTTCACCGGAGAGACGCCGAGTTGCCAGAGTTCGGATTGTCAAAAATAATCTTTGTCTGTGTGCTCAGCGCCTCTGCGGTGAACTCTGTTTTCTTATTCGCCGTGGTTTGGCGCTCGTACCTATACGCTCGCATAGGTTGTGATACAGAAAATTATGGAGGGCAATAACCGTTCTACGCCGCGGCGGCCGTTCGCGCTGCCGTTTTACTATGGCTGGTTCATAATCGGTCTTAGCTTTTTTGCTTACCTTGCCGCGTCGGCGGTGCGCTCGGCGCCTTCGGTGTTGATTCATCCATTGGAACGCGAGTTCGGCTGGGGGCGCACGGCGATTTCTTCGGCGGCGAGTTTAAATTTACTTACCTACGGCTTAATGGCGCCGATAGGTGGTTGGCTGCTCGATCGCTATGGCGCTCGGCGCGTTGTGGTGGGCAGTCTCGCGACGATTGCCATCGGTGTGACCGGCACGGTGTTCGTCACGGAATTGTGGCACTTTATCCTTCTTTGGGGAGTTGTCCTCGGCATTGCCACCGGAGTGACACCGGCATTGTCGGCGAGCGTGGCGAGCCGCTGGTTCATCGCCAGGCGCGGTTTGGCGCTAGGGATTCTCACCAACGCCAATGCCACTGGGCAGGTAATCTTTTTACCGATTCTGATGGCGTTGATTGTTTCACGCGGTTGGCGCCCAGCAATGATGTTGATCGTAGCGACAGCGTTGCTATTGCTACCAGCGGTCTGGGTGTGGTTGCGCGACTATCCCTCGGAAGTCGGACTCGAACCTTTTACCGATAGCACGACAACCGTGGAACAGCGCAACCAGGCGCGCGCGGTGCCGCGCGCGTTTTCGTTCGCCGCTCTTGGCGATGCGATCAAGAGTCCAACGTTTTGGCTGCTCAGCGGCAGTTTTTTTGTCTGCGGCATGACGTCCAACGGCCTGGTCGGGACTCACATGATTCCGCACGCCATCGAGAGGGGCATTCCTGAAGTGGCGGCAGCTACGGCAGTCGGCATTATGGGTGTGGCGAGTTTCATCGGTACGATGTTTGCCGGTTGGTTATGCGATCGCATCGATGCGCGTAAAGTATTGTCGGCGGCGTATCTGTTCCGCGGTTTGTCGCTGTTTGTTTTGCCGTACGTGACCGATTCGTCGAGTCTGTTTGTCTTTGCAATTTTGTACGGCTTCGATTGGTTCGCCACCGGACCCTCGACGGTGGCGCTCATTGCCAAACACTTTGGCCAGGACCGCGTCGGCGTGCTATTCGGTTTGGTTTTCGTATCGCATCAAATCGGCAGTGCGATCGCGGCACTTGGCGCCGGGTGGATCTACAGCGAATATGGCGCATACTACTACGCGTTCGTGAGCGGAGCCGTAATGGCGCTCCTGGCAGCCGGTATGGCCATGATGATTCGCCGGGATCGCGACAATGCGCCGGCGCAGGCAATCTTGGTTGAAGTTGCGCGCGCGTGAATTGGCTCGCGCGCCGAGCCCTTTCAGATTCCAAATTCCAGATTCACTAGACCGATCAGATCAGTTGCCGAAGTGTGTGCCGCTGTCGCTGATCAATCGAGATGCGCTGCAAGAATCAAATAAACGGTAAAAAAATCCATCGGCGGCGTAGTAATGAGTTCAACTACGCCGGCACGATGGCGAAAACACGCGGGAGAAGAGAATTTGTCGGTTTAGACGGCTTTGTACGAGTAACGTTTCAGTTTCGTCGTGTTCTTGCCCTCGATGCGCAATAAACCAGTTGCCGCGACACGCTTGGGCGAGTGGACATCGCCTTCGTTGTAGATATGCGCCATGCCCGGCTTGAGCGTATAGACGCGACCGCGTTTGACCTTTCCCGGTGTGCCTTCGGCGGCGGCTTCGATGACTTCCCAGTCGCTCATTTCGGTCTCGCCAAAGGCTTGGCCGTAGATCGCCCAAGAGCTGCCGTGATCGTGCGGATTGGCTTCGCGCGCCTCGCGGTTGACGTGAGCGCACACACAGAAGCCCAGTTCCGGATCTTCGTAGATCACTTGGCGGTCGGCTGTGTCGTCGTTGATGTAGGTCGAGATGAACTTCTCGTCCTTGAGAGCCTCCTGCACCAAGTCGCGAACTTTTTCGCGGCCGGGGCGACCCGGGTCAGCTTGAAGAATGCGCTGCACATCCGCTGAAAACGATTCTAGCGTGAAACCCATGAGTTCATCCTCCTGTTATGTTAGTCATCAAATCATTAACAAAGTGCCGTGGCTACCGTCAATCGCCAAGCGTTGGCACGGTAAGTGACATCCGGATCGTGACGGGCAAAGATATTTCGACCCGCTGAGGCTGGATTGACTGTAACCGAATGCAGCACTATAAGCGCAACTATGCGGCAATCGCATCTCATTGGACGCAGTTTTGGCAGAGTAGCTTTTGCACTTGCGATGAGCTTGTTGCCTGCAAGCTGTTCCGCCGCGCCTACGCGCGATCCTTATGACACCCAACCCATTCCGGAAGGCGCTAAGTTTGAGGGAAAATGCACTTTTCTCGGGGAGATCGGTTGTAGTTTGTCCTCGCTGTTCTCCGGCGATGCGGGCTATGAGCGAAGAGCCGCATGCATCGCCTTTGTCGAGCCGAACGGGACGAAAGTCGAACAATGCGGTTCGGTATCCGGCACTAAGCGCCTTCCGTAAATTGACACCTGTTTACCCTCTAACGTTGTTGGTAATGATGAACCGAACCCTCACCTGGTATTATGGTTGCTGAAAATTGCACTTCATTGGGAGGTGCTGTGAAAGCTAACCAATACGATTATATCTTTGCTGTTCAATTTTGCGCGTAAGCGGCGGAGGGATTGCGGCACTGGCAAACATCGATTCTCAGATCGGCTTCGGTATATCTCGCGCAATGGCGTAAAGACGCCAGCTTCCAAAAAGAAAAGATACATGGACTACAAAATTCTCGGCCGCACTGGATTGACGGTCAGCGTCGCTGGATTGGGCTGCGGCGGGCCCAGCCGGCTGGGGCTGTCGGGATTGAAGGGACAGACGCATAGTGAGAGCGAGGTGGTCGCGCATGTGCGCTGCGCCATCGATCTAGGCATCAACTTTTTCGACACGGCGGAGTGGTACGGCACTGAAGTTGTCGTCGGTAAAGCGATCGCAGGCGTGCCGCGCGATCGCTTGGTGATTTCCACCAAGAAAAACATCGTGCCGGAAGATCATGGCGAACCAGAAAAAGAAATTCGCCGTTCTCTCGAACAGAGTCTTAAAAATCTCGGCACCGACTATGTCGATGTCTATCATGTCCATGGCGCCGAACCGAAAGATTACCCCAACGCCGTCGAACGCCATTTGCCGACGCTGCTGCGCCTGCGCGAGGAGGGGAAAATTCGCGCCGTGGGGATTACCGAACGTTTCGTTGTCGACTCGTCGCATCAAATGACCGAACGCGCTGTGCGCGATAATTTCTGGGATGTCATCATGGTCGGCTTCAATCTGCTCAATCCCTGCGCGCGGAGAAATATTTTTCCATTGACTTCGGCCAATCGCGTAGGAGTTCTCGTTAGTTATGCGCTTCGCCGGGCGTTGAGCCAACCGCAGCGATTGAAAAAACTTTGCGCCGAGCTTGTCAGCAAAGGCGCGATTCCTGCTGGCGCGCTGAACTTAGACGAGCCGTTGGATTTTGTTACGACAGACGGTGCTGCGCATTCAATTCAAGATGCGGCCTACCGGTTTTGCCGCCATGAGCCGGGCATCGACGTTGTGCTCACCGGCACGGGTAACCCGGAACATCTCAAGGCCAATGTTCAATCGCTGTGCCGGCCGCGGTTGCCGGAATCAGTGCAGCTGCGCTTGAAAGAACTGTTTGGCAAAATCGATGGCTTGACCGGCAATCAGTAATACAGGTTACAAAAGAGAGGAAGTCTATGGGCGAGCGAATAATTCGTAATTTCATGATTGTGATACTGGCCGTTCTTTTGGCGTACGGGCAAGCGGCGGCGCAGGAGTCATTTTTCAAAGGAAAAACCGTACGCATTGTCGTCGGCTTTGCTGCCGGCGGCGGCTTCGATACTTACTCCCGCGCGATGGCGCGCTATTGGGGCCGGCATATTCCCGGCAATCCGTCGATCATGGTCGAAAACATGGCCGGTGCCGGCAGCTTGATCGCCGCCAATCATGTTTACAACGCGGCGCGGCCGGATGGCTTGACCATCGGCAATTTTGGCGGCGGTCTGTTTATGCAACAACTCAAGGGCGGCGCCGGTATCGAGTTCGACGCGCGCAAGTTCGAGTTCTTGGGCGTCCCCGTCCAAGACAATCGCTCCTGCGCGTTTACCAAGGCGAGCGGCATCACCAGCATGGAACGATGGATGGCGGCGAAGAGCCCAGTAAAGATCGGGGCGACGGCGCCGGGGGATTTGGTGCATGACGGACCGAAAATTTTGCAGGCAGCGCTCGGTCTGCCGATTCACTTGGTTTCAGGGTACAAGGGCACAGCAGACATTCGGCTTGCGGCAGAAGCAGGAGAGCTGGCGGGTGGTTGCTGGGGTTGGGACTCGATCAAAGCCACGTGGGCGCGAGCCCTCGAAAGCGGCGACGCGATCGTGGTGGTACAGATGGTCTCAAAGCCGCATCCCGATCTGCCGAAGGTGCCGCTGGCGATCAGCTATGCAAAGTCCGAGGACGCGCGCCAGCTGATCGAAGCGGGGGTGACGATTCCGGCTATTACCAATCGGCCTTATGTCGTTAGACCGGGCACTCCAAAAGATCGAGTGGAGATGCTGCGCAAAGCCTTCGACGCGACGATGAAGGATCCCGAGTTTGTCGCCGACGCCAAAAAATCGCGCATCGATCTCGAACCCATCGGCGGCCTGGAAGTACAGAAAATGGTCGGCGACATGTTCAACTTATCGCCGGCGTTGATTGCCAAGCTGCGTGACGCGCTGAAGTGATGGCGCCGGGAGTGACGCTCATTACAAATTCAAAATTCCAGATTCCAAATGGTGACCGCAATGGAACGGCGCTATGGGTTGTAGTAGTTTGGGCGACGACGTGATTCACGGGAGGTCCGATGATTGACAAAATTCGAGCGGGTTTTCTTGGTCTTGCGGCAGCGAGCGCGCTAACTCTTGCGGTAACCGCGCAGGCGCAAGATATATATAAGGATAAGACGCTGACCTTCATCGTCGGTTATTCGCCGGGCGGCACCTACGACCAATACACGCGGCTGTTGGCGCGGCACATCGGCAAGTATTTGCCTGGCAATCCAACTCGGATCGTCGAGAACATGCCCGGTGCCGGCGGCATCATTGCAGCAAATCATCTTTACAACCGGGCAAAGCCGGATGGACTGACGATTGCCGCGTGGGCGTCGCCGCTGATCTTGCAGCATGTGATGGGTAATGACGCGATCAAGATCGACGGGCGCAAGGTTGGCTGGATCGGCATACCCGGCCCTTACGATACGGCGTGCCATTTCGGCAGCGCCAGCGGTATTCGCACGATGGACGATTGGATCAATGCTAAACGGCCGATGAAAATTGCTTCCATCGGTCCAGGAACGAGTCTGTCCGATGTCCCAAAGCTTTTGAAAGCCGCGCTGAATCTACCTCTGGAAATGGTCGAAGGCTACAAAGGCGGCGCCGAAGCGCGCATCGCCGTCGAGAGCGGCGAAGTCGATGGTCTATGTGCTTCGTGGCAAGCGACTAAGGTGACGTGGCGCAGCCAGATGGACACGGGCAAGATTCATGTCGTCCTGCAAGCGACCTTTAAATCCCACCCAGATCTTAAGAAGGTGCCGCTGGCAATCAACTACGCCAAGACCGAAGAAGCGAAAATTCTCCTGCGGGTTGCCGATAATGTGCATGTCTACCAATTCCCATTTTCGGTCGCGCCGGGAACGCCTGCCGATCGACTAGCAGCCCTGCAACAGGCGTTCGTCAAAACCTTTCGCGACCGCGAATTGGTCGCCGAAGCGGACAAGGCGCAATTGGAAGTAGCGCCGATCGACGGGCCGACCACAACCAAAACGTTTGCCGGCTTGTATGAATTGAACCCGGCGCTCGTCGCCAAGTTGAAGGACATTCTGATTCCCAAGAAATAAGCCGCCCACTGCAAAATCGGTTCAGTATTAACGGTAAATTACTCTATGAGAAAAGTTGTCGTGACGGGTGGCAGTGGCAAGTTGGGTCAGTTTGTCATTCGCGATTTACTCGAGCGGGATTATAGCGTGCTCAACCTCGATCGCATCGTGCCGCGGGAAAAACTCTGCATGACCTGGCAGGTCGATCTGCGCCATTCTGGAGATTTGTTCGAGGCGCTGCGCGGCGCCTACGGGATAATTCATCTGGGCGCTTATCAGGCGCCCAATCTGGCGCCGGACGCCGAAACTTTGAGCAACAACGTTTCGGCGACCTACAACGTTTTGCGCGCGGCGGCCGACATGGACGTGAAGCGCGTGGTTTTGGCGTCGAGCACGGCGGCGTTCGGCTTCATTTACGCGAGCAGGCTTTGGGCGCCGAAATATTTGCCTTTGGATGAAGCGCACCCATCGACACCGCAGGATTCCTATGGACTATCCAAGGTGCTGGGCGAGCAGATCGCAGACTCAATCGTTTCGGCGAATTGGAAGATGACGGTGAGCAGCCTACGTTTCCCCGGTGTGAACTTTGACTTGTCCTACGAGAGTTTTCGCGACCGTTGGCGCAATCCTTCAACGCGGGCCAGCGGGTTTTGGACCTACATCGACGCCCGCGACGCGGCGATGACCTGCCGGCTGGCGCTCGAAGCGAAATTCACCGGCCACCAAGTGTTCATCGCCTCGGCGGCGAAGAATTGCATGATCCAACCGAGCCGCGAGCTGGTGCAAAAATATCTGCCCAAGGGCACGCGGTTCAAAAAAGCCGCCGGCACGCATTGGAGCTGCGTCGACTCGGCCAAGGCGCGGCGCATGCTCGGGTTCAAGCCGCAGCACCTCTGGCAGAATTATTTGCCCGAAGGGCAGGAGCAGAAGTATTGAAACGTTTAGTTTGCTGTCTGATTTTCAGCCTGTCGACGTTCAGCTCGAAACCTCAAATTGTTCCTTTTTATGCGTGCCGTGCGTAACGATCTGAGTTCGCCCGACTCCGTCGTTGCTGCACGTGCTT
>DATLCH010000248.1:0-3222 GCA_035526465.1 Candidatus Limnocylindrales bacterium
TCCAGCCGATATTTCCGACGCCCACGCCAAACATTAGAAGCATCAGTGCCCAACAGCAGCCGACGCAAAACAGACCGTGATTAATACCGAGCAATAGAGCATTGCGGCGATTGTTAGCGCCGCGCCAGTAGCTCATGACGAAGCCGAGAGGAGCGCGGCATTTGTCCAGGCAGCGATATTTCAGGCGGCTGAATTGAAACGCGCCAGCGACCAACAAAGTGCCCGCGCCGATAACATAGGCGTTCGCTTCAAGCCATGGATTGCGCTCGACGAGTTCATGCAAGACCCAATCAGCCAAATGCGCCGCGATACCGAACGCTGCCCACACACCCAGATAACCGGCGATCAGTAGAGCCATCAGTTGCGACCGTTCCGGTCGTTGCGCGATCAAGCGATGGAATATTTCCAATAGTGGAACGGTGGTTGGCAACATCATGGCGATCGTCATCAGCGTCCAACCGACGAGATAAAGCATTACAGGTATGAGCAGCGAAGCTGTGCCGATCTCGCCCAAACTGCCGTGATCGAGATAACGAGCATAAGGCGATCGATCCCAGATCCAAAGAGTCATCCACGCTAGTATGACCAGTGCGCCGATGGACCCGAGAAAAGCTCTACGATCGGCAGCAATGTTCACAAATACTCCGGCACAATGCCGTTCCGATGTTTGTCGGCGTCGCTAGACTAAAAAGTACGGGCCCAGCGACGGCAATCTTTTCCCACCAACTCACCCCTGCCTTAGCTTTGGAAAATAAATTTCCCCTGAATCGCGTTGTGATCCTTGAGGTCGATCACTTGCTTCAATGCCGGATTGTTCATCTTGTACTTGGTCGCCCTCGCCACGTATGCCGGCGCGCCGGGAATGGTCGAGAATATCGAATCGCGCAGTGTCGTTACTTCGCCGTTCGGACCACGGAAAGGTTCCATTTCGCAGTCGGCGACAGTGCCGATCCGCAGGGTTCCCTTGCCTTCTTCGACCTCGAAAGTGATCGGCGAGCGCTCCACGGCAACGACTTCGCCGATCAACTTCACCAGGTCCGCGACCGGCCCGCCTTGTTTACCCGTATAAACACTCAGCAGCGCTTGTTCCTGCTCCTTGGTCGCGCGCTCATCGATATGAACGACCACGCGCCAGTTACCTTTGAGTATATTGCCGGGAACGTGGGCGCAAAAACCCATCGTAAGACCTGACACATCGACACCGTCGATTTCACCTTTCTCAAAATGGTGCGCCAGCGCGGTGTCGCAAGTCCCATTATCCGGATCGACGCCAACCCAGCACGGACACAGCACCTCGCAATTGCAGACCTCTAAAAGACTCCCTTCGAGTTTGTAGGCCATGATCGTCTCCCTCCTAAAAGTTTTTCGGCGAACACTTACCAAAGCGCATGAAGACTATAATCCTTTTCCATTCCTCGCTTGAAGTGCTTAGGCTAGAGCCACAAAAAGCCAACCCTGCTCAAGATGACGGCTGAATGTTCTGGTTCACATGAAAAAAGTTTTCCGGATCGTAGTTCGCCTTGACCTGCTGGAGCCGCTGATAATTCGGCCCATACGCAGCAGCGGCGGGGTCACCGGTTTCGTCGTCCCCGAGATAGTTCATATAACGGCCGGAGCCCATGAACGGCTGCATCGCGGTAAAAGAGTCGCGCGCCCAGGCAATGCAAGCATTGCTGTCTTTCGGCTGCATCCATTCAGAAATTACGACCGCATTGTAGCCCGGCGCGCGATGCGGAAATGCGGTTTCCGTCGGGCCGACGCGCGTAACCGCACCGTGAAAATGTTCGAGGAGCAATTGACCCATCGGCGTCGGGCACTTTGCAAAGCAATCGATCATCGTGCGAATCGCCTCGTCGCTCAGACTCGCGAGGAAATTCGACTTCCAATAGTTGAGGGCGCCGCGGGGATAGGCGGCATCGAGCATCGCGTTCACCGCGACGTAGGGCATTGGTCCAATGACATCCATCAGGGGCGCGCCAAACTTCTTGATTGGCTGCGCGCCTCTCGCGGCGTCGCCGGACTCTCCACAGTGGCAAACCACCAGAGCCACGAGCTTCGTTCCCGATCCATCTGGCGCATGGATGAGGCCGGCGAATACCGAGAACTCGTCGGGGAGCGATGCCGTGACGTCGCGGAAGAACCGCAGCACATCCCAAGCTGCGCTGAACGGGTAGGCGATCAGACCGCCCGTGACGATGGGCCCGACCGGATGCAAGCGATATTCGAACGAAGTAGCGACACCGAAGTTGCCGCCTCCGCCACGCACAGCCCAGAACAAATCAGCGTTGTCTTGCGTGCTCGCCGTGAGTATTCTGCCGTCGCTCAAAACGAGATCGACCGAAAGCAGATTGTCGAGAGCGAGGCCATGCTTGCTCATCAGCCAACCGAGCCCTCCGCCGAGCGTAAGGCCAGCGATGCCCGTGGTCGAAACCACGCCTCCGGTAGTGGCCAGACCGTAGAGCTGCGTTTCACGATTGAACTCGTTCCACGTGAGACCGCCCTGCGCGCGCGCGGCGCGGGCTTTCGGATTCACGTGAATGCCTTTCATTAGCGAAAGATCGATCATTAACCCGCCCTCAGTGGTCGAGCGGCCTGCCACATTGTGACCGCCACCCCGAACGGCGACTTCGAGGTTCAGCTTGCGACCCAGGTTTACGGCATCAATAACGTCCGCCACCCCACGACAGCGCGTGATCAGCGCCGGCCGTTTGTCCACCAGGCCGTTGTGGACTTTCCTGACTTCGTCATAGGCCGGATCGCTCGGCTGCAGGATCTGCCCCGTAAACGTTTTAGAAAACTCGGTGATCGCGTCACTCAATGATAATGCTGATGCCACGAATGTCTCCTCGTTGGCTAATTGAAGAAAAAAGCGCGCTATGCATTTTGCCGCCGGCAACGCATCAAGTGAACCGCCGACTTGGTGACATACGCTCGAACATACTTACCGCGACACTCCGGAAATTGGCTAAAAGAAAATTTAATATCCACCGCGTCTCCCAGCTTGTCAATGCTCCGCCTACCGTAAACCGACCTACGGCAATTCGCGCTTCCGGCATCAGCGGCCTAATCAATCCACCATCGATTATTTGCCAGTCAATAGAGAAACCTGATTGTGCCCATCACGAAAAATAATTTCGGATAAAGTCCGATTCTGTGAACTGCGCGCGGGTATTTCGGTTACTGTTTGCATGGCCTCGCTCTGCGGTTGACGCTGTAAACCAT
>DATLCH010000259.1:0-4812 GCA_035526465.1 Candidatus Limnocylindrales bacterium
CTGGTTGCGCCTATCGCGCAGAGGAGTTAGCTGCTGATCCAAAGCCGCCTTTTTTTTGTCCAGAGCAGCGATGACATCGAGATAAGGCTGTGGATTGCGCTTCTGCTGCACCGCGTGATCATGCTCGTACCAGGCTTCCTCAAGCTCGCTCTTTACATCCTTAACTTTTTGATCGACTTCCTGAAACTTTACGGTCGTGCGCGCTTCTTCGCTTTCCAGCGCTTTGAGCCTTTTGCCGAGGTCGCCGCTTGCCAAGCTGGCTTCAAAGGCCGCGAGCTTCTGAGATAATTCTTTATACTTGTCGTCCGCTTGAAGTTTCTTGTCCTCTTCGTCGTAAGCGGCCTTGGCCTTGTTGTAGTCAAGCCGGTAGAACTTCGACTGAAAATTTTTCCAAGGTCGGCGCGTGATGTTGTCGTCAAGGAAAGCCCACAGGGACAACGCTGCCAGTATGGCCGCGCCGAGGACGAAAACACTGCCGTAGGACTTCTTCTCTTCTTTTTGGTCGACTCCCCGTTCCGCCATCCCGACTCCCTTACGCTACCTTGCGCTCCAGCGCACGGCCCAGTGAAAATACCCCGAGACCAATGAGCGTCAAGACAATTTCTTCAGCCATGGAAGAATTACCCATGATGCCGACAAACAACGCATAGCCGATGTCCGCAAGCCCCAAGGCTTGAAGAATTTTCGCCACGTAAAACATCTAGATATTGATCCACGGCGTAACCAGGACGTATTTGACGTTGAACGCCAGACGCAAAAACATCTTGGCCGGCAACGACATCATCAGCACAAGAATCACGCCGGTGATGGTAAATCGCACCATGCCCCAGCGCTCAAGAAACTCTTTGCCTTTGACCTTGATGACGAACCAGTAGAACAGCAACATGCCACCGACGAAATACGCACCAATGGCAAGCAATCCAAACGCCGCGGCCAAACCGTAACTGCGAATACCGAGCAAATAGGGCAAGTCCACATTGGTCAATGCCACGACCTTATGCGGATCCCAGTGCTGCCATGGCCAAAAAAGATTCCAACCCGGACCGCGGAAAAAGGTCCCGATGATAATCATGACTACCCACAGAACGTGGAAACCGAAGATGAAAGTCAAAATCTCCCACTTGCGGTCTTTAAAGCAGTAATAGCCGTTGCCGCGCGGATTGGTGTCTATAAACGGAATCACCATCAGACCGACGATGATCAAAGTTGGTAAAACGACGCCGGCATGCCATGGGTCGAAGTAAACCAGCATCTCTTGCAAGCCGAGAAAGTACCACGGCGCTTTCGATGGATTGGGCGTTCGAGTCGGATTGGCAGGCTCTTCGAGAGGCGCATCGATGGTCAACGACCAGATTGTTAGTCCGATCATGACAAACAACGCGACCAGAAACTCCATGCGCACCAAATGTGGCCAGGTGTGAATTTTATCGTCGACCGGAAGCTTTCGTTGTGGAGCGGCGTCTGCCATAGATCAGCCTCGTTTTCGGATCGCCTATAAAGATGGACCGGAAAACCCGTCGCGCCGGATACGCCAGAAATGCACGGCCATCAAAATGCTCGCGACCAGCGGAATAAAAATGCAATGCAGAATGTAAAAGCGCAAAAGCGTGTGCGGTCCGATCTCGCCGCCGCCGAACAGAAACGCGCGCGCATCGTAAATCGGGTTGGCGCCGACAAATTCGGCAAACGGGCCTTCATAACCCAAGAGCGGTGTCGCCCGCGCCATGTTGGAACCGACGGTTACCGCCCAGATCGCCAACTGATCCCAAGGCAGAAGGTATCCGGTAAAACTCAGTAACAACGTTAGAACGAGCAGCAAAACGCCGACGATCCAATTGAACTCGCGCGGCGGTTTGTAGGAACCGGTGAGAAATACCCGGAACATGTGCAACCAAACAAAGACGATCATGGCGTGCGCCGCCCAGCGGTGCATGTTGCGCATGAGCATGCCGAAAGGCATATCGAACTCGAGATATTTCATATCGGCATAAGCGTATTCCGCCACTGGCCGATAATAGAACATCAGGTAAATGCCGGTGATCGCGGTGATAAGAAACATCAAAAAAGTGAGACCGCCCATGCACCAGGTAAAGCGCATGCGCACAGCATGGCGGCGCACTTTGGCCGGATGAAGATGGAGAAAGACATTGGACGTCACCATCATGACGCGGTTACGCGGCGTGTCATCGTAACCATGACGAAAGATCGCCTTCCAAACTTGGCTTTCAACAATATCGCTTTTAATTTTTTCAAACAGGCTCATTATTTTTTCCGTTAGGCTTTGAGAACGCTATCCGGATACTGCTCGTCTGGATCGAGGCCTGCAGTACCGCGAAAGATTTTGTTCTTGTCGACGACAAGCTGCCCGTCATCACCGACACTGAGTTTGAAGCGATCGAGCGGACGCGGCGCCGGTCCCTCGAAATTCAAGCCGGACTTGTAGAATCCACTGCCGTGGCATGGACACTTGAATTTGTTCTCGGCGGCGAGCCAACGCGGGGTGCAGCCCAAGTGTGTGCATTTAGCAAAGATTGCGTATACCCCGGTTTCTTCGCGGACAATCCAAACGCGCTGGTCTTGTTTATACTTTTCACTGACTTCGCCAACGGCGTAGTCCGATGGCAAGCCCGCTTTGAAGCTCGCCGGCGGTTGAAACAACACGCGCGGAAAAGCTGAACGGAGAAATCCCAGGAGGCTCAGCCCGCCAAAGACGCCGAATCCGCCCCAGCCTAAGCGTGTGAAAAAATCCCGCCGCGACCAGATACCGCTTTTTTTCTTTTCAGCTTCTGCCATAACTATTTCGCTTTCCTAAGCCAGCTGATCAATCCACCCCAGATTACAAAGCCGACGCCACTCAACATCAGAAGTAGCCCAACCGGACCGAATATGAACGACAATGCGCCGCCCAAGAAAAACAACAAAACCCCGGTTCCCAATGGATTAAAAGGAGCCGGCGTCGTTCCTACCCCCGGCGGCGCTTCATCCTTGTGGATGAACTCCTCGCGCATGAGCGCGATCGCCAGTTCTTTGAGATCGTGGCGCCGCTCAGGATCGGCGCCCTGAATCAGACGGCCAAGCTCTTGAGCCAACCTTTCGATCTCTTGTTCGCGCGCTTCCGGCGCTAGATTTGGAGGATCGGATGTCACCAAAGATTAGAATTGTTGATTATTATAGAAAATATTCTTTGTCAACAATTTGGCCCTTCTTGAGACGTTAACGAGTGAGCAAAACTACCGCGGAACCAGCCATACCTTGTCCTTTGCCAATCCATCCGAGCTTCTCGGTAGTGCTGGCTTTGATGCTCACGTCGCGCTCGGCCAACTTGAGCAGGCCGGCAACGCTTTTACGCATCGCGGAATAATGCGGCGACAACTTCGGTCGCTGCGCGATCAACGTGACATCGATATTGACGATCTTGAAACGCTTGCGCCGCATGATCGCCAGCACCACCTTAAGGAGCTTGGCACTGGAAATCCCCTTGTAACGCGAATCAGTGTCAGGAAAATGCGTGCCGATATCGCCTTCGCCCATGGCTCCCAGTAAAGCATTGATCACCGAATGTAACACCACATCGGCATCGGAATGTCCCAGCAAGCCAGTCGGCGAGGGAAGCTCGACGCCGCCGAGAATCAATTTACGGCCGCGGCGAAAACGGTGCACGTCGAAACCTTGACCGATACGAAACTGTTTTGCCATCGCTGTTGAGTCGCAGCAACATCATGTCGTGAACCGTCGCGACATTCAACTGGAAGTCGATAATCGACACGAACGGCGCCAATAAAGTTGGGATGAAACGCGCGTTATGATGTTCAGGTTGGCTTCATGTTGGCTATTCGCTATAATCCGCGATAAAAAATCTTGGACCCATGCCATCGCGGATGCTAATCATTATCTGTTTGCTGATCTTTATCGCCCTGCCGCTTTATACCGTGTTATCCGGTCAGGCGCCCCAGGGCCGCGACTTTCGCACGGCGGACCGTTCGAGCACGGGTCTCGCGCCACCCGCTGAAAGCACCCGCGAGCCGGTTGTCCAGGTTTATTTCGCCCGCGCGCTCAATTGGCGCGGCATTTTTGGTGTCCATACCTGGATCGCTACCAAACCGGCAAACGCGACGGAATATACCGTGCATCAAGTTATTGGCTGGCGCATTTACCGCGATCTCCCGGCGGTGGTATCCGGCCCAGGCATCCCCGATGGCCGTTGGTTTGGCAACGAGCCGACGTTGATTACTGATCTGCGCGGTGAGATAGCCGCTACGGCGATCGCAAAAATTGCCGAAGCTATCGCCAAATATCCATACGCCAACGAATACACGCTTTGGCCCGGCCCTAACAGCAATACCTTTATCGCTTACATCGGCCGTGCGGTGCCCGAACTGCGCATGGATTTGCCCTCCACGGCTATCGGTAAGGACTACCCAATCAACGGTTCACTGCTGGACCAGACCCCGAGCGGTACGGGTTATCAGCTTTCTATGCTCGGACTCGTCGGCCTGACCATCGCCCGCGAGGAAGGCTTCGAGCTTAATCTTCTCGGCCTCACGTTCGGCGTCGATTTTTACAAGCCGGCGATCAAGCTTCCGTTCATCGGACGGCTCGGCTTCGGCCAAAATTGATCACATTGTGAGCTTTGAACGACCTTAAATAGTTGCCCAATCGCTTGACTACCCGCAAGCAAACCCTCCCGACCAACTTGTTGCGCCGTTGGTTTCAAAGCAGCGTGTTTTTCATCGCCATCCGTCCTAGCGCGCCTTAGCCATGAGAAACTCTTCACCGATCTTCCTCCCTTCGGTCGCAGACATACTCTTCTTA
>DATLCH010000030.1:0-5274 GCA_035526465.1 Candidatus Limnocylindrales bacterium
TCCCTGCTCAACGTTTATTCGTATCCGCGATCGCCAAACGTCATTGTGGTTTATACGGCTGAAATTATCGGCGGCACGCTGACCGCCGCCGACGAATCCACCGATGCCGCGGTCTTTGCAGCGGACGACGTGCCGTGGCACGAGCTTGCTTTCGCGAGCACCAAGGATGCGCTCAAGGATTATGTTCGTTTGTATTTGAGTTAAATATCTAGACCGCCTCGAGCCTACGTGCGCGGGATAACCTGATATAGAGCTTACTTATGGGGCCGCTTTCCAGCGTGTTCGCAAAATAAAAAAAAGGCCCGCTAGCTGATTAAGCTGCGGGCCTGGTCGTTGAATGATATTCTCAGCCTAGGTCGACCAGCACGTCATCGCCTTCGACTTGCACTTCATACTTCTGCGTTGGCAACGCAGGGAGCAGCTCGTTCTCACCGGTGGTCACGTTGTAGCGCCAGCCGTGCCATGGACATATCACCGTCGTGCCATCGACCTCGCCTTCGGCTAAGGGACCGCCGCGATGACCGCAAACATCATTGATCGCATAGAATTTCCCGTCAATGTTGAAGACGCCGACTGCCTTACCGTTGACCTCTAAACTTTTGCCGCAGCCGCCTTTGACATCGTCGGTTTTGCAGACTTTTACGAAATTGGCCATTACCCCAAGTTCCTTTCTGATCCGGAACAAATTTCCGCTTAATATACGGAGTTGAAGCTTCGTTTCAAGTGCCGGCGGGATGGACGGCGACAATCGGCCTCGACGTTACGGTCGCACCAATTTCGCCGCCGCTGTGGTGCACGGACACCGTCGTGCCCGGGGTCCAGAAATCTTTGCTTACATATGCCAATGCGATCGGCCTTCGGAGCGCGATCGAGACCACTGAGCTGGTGATCTGACCCACTGCCTTGTCTCCGGCGCTTAGCGTGTCACCTGGACTGACCGGATTGTCGCCATCGAGCAGGAGCCCACAAAGTTTTTTGTTTACATGTCCACGCGAACGGATGCGCTCGATGACCTCCTGGCCGAGGTAGCAGCCCTTGTTGAAGCTCACGGCGTCATCGAGGGCGACCTCAAGAAGCAAATTGTCAGCGGAAAAATCAATGCCATAGCGGGGAATGCCGGCTTCGATGCGTAGAATATTTTGCGCCTGCGCACCGACCCATCCTGCGCCCAGTTCGACCAGCCGCTGCGCAAAGGTCGTGATCTGTGTGCCTTGTACAATCAAATCAAAACCGTCGTAGCCGGTCCGGTTGGCGCGGATGACGCACACCGGGCTACCGTCGAATTGCACCATGGCGTGATGATGCGCCTGCCCGGGCAGCTCAGCATTGGCAAATAGCTGGTCGAGCAGCATCTGCGCTTTCGGCCCCTGGACCGAAAGCATCTTCCACTCCTCATTGGGATCATGGATTTCCACATCATCGGCAACTAGATAACGATTCAGATGAGTTAAGATCTTTTCTTTGAGCGGTTCGCAAAAATCGAGGTAAAAAGAATTCAAAGAGCACAATACCCGGACATCGGCGATTACTTTGCCTTGTTGAGTGAGGATCGCCGCCTGTTCACCGTCAAACGTCTGCAACGGCCGCAGATCGTTGGACAGCATACCTTGCAGGTAGGACAGCCGATCGTCGCCAGTGAATTGAAGCATGGCGCGGTCGGCGAGATCGAATAGGCCGGCGGACTGGCGTACCGTGTCGTATTCACTGGCGGCATCGCCGAAATGTTGCGGCAGGAGCCAGCCGTCCACTTCTGCGAACACGGCCCCTCGGGATTCATGCAAATCGGTTAGTGTTGATCGCTTTGCCATGCTTTCGAAAAATATACCGTCTGGACCCAGCATTGACAATGCCGACAATGGGCACTTGATCATTGATAGATAGATTACCGGTGTGATAGACAAACAATATCTTTAATACGGAGGTGCTTGATGGCGGGACTTGAAGGGCAAAAGGCGCCGGCGTTCACTCTTGCAGGGAGTGACGGCAAACAACATTCGCTGGCTGATTACGCAGGTAAAAACGTAATTCTGTGGTTTTATCCGAAAGACGATACGCCTGGCTGAACCAAAGAAGCGTGCGGGTTCCGCGACGCTATCGATACTGTAACGAAAGCCAATACCGTGGTTATCGGCGTAAGCCCGGATGGCATCGATTCGCATAATCAATTCATTAGCAAGTTTAATCTGCCCTTTGTTCTCCTCGCCGACCAGCAAAAAGAAACCATGAAAGCTTACGGCGCTTGGGGTCCACGCAAGAATGCCCAGGGCGAAGTGTCCGAAGGGACGATCCGCTCCACCGCATTGATCGGCCCCGACGGCACAGTTAAGAAACATTGGATTCCTGTGGCCGATGCCGGTGCTCATCCGGCCGAAGTTTTGGAATTTCTAAATAAGTAAATCGTCTTCGTTCCGCTCGGGGAGCGCGCCGTTCGATTGACCGGTAGCGCTCCCTGGGCAGCCCGTTTCAGCTTTCATGGCTAAAAATAAAGCCGATCTCGATCTCCATAAGTTAGAAATTTTTTATTGGGTTGCCGAGCACAAGAGTTTTTCGCAAGCGGCCGAACTACTTTCATTGCGTCAGCCGACCGTGAGCGCCCATGTTCAGGAACTCGAAAAGACCATCGGCGGCAAGCTGCTCTATCGCATGCCGGGAAAAGTCAGCCTTACTCCTTTAGGTCTCATGCTCGCCGAGCGGGCGAAGAATTTGCTCAGTTTCAAACGCGAAACGGTTGCGGCGGTGGAACTGTTTCACGGCACTCTCAGTGGCGAGCTTTGGGTGGGCGGTAGCAGCATTCCCGGCGAATATCTGCTGCCGCGAAAATTAGGCGAGTTTGCCCGCAAATATCCACGCGTCAAACCGATCCTGCGCATTGGCGACTCCGCCGGCATTGTCACCGATCTACTCGAGGGAAAAGTCGAAATCGGTTTCGTCGGATTTAGGGGCGACGACACAAGATTACTGTTCGAGAAGATCTGGGACGACGAGATGGTCGTCGCGGTCCCGAGGGGTCATCCATGGACGCGGCGCAAATCCATCGAGGTCGCCGATCTGCGCACCGAGAACTTTATCTCGCGTGAACATGGCTCGGGCACTTTGGATTCCCTGCGCCAGCTGCTGGCTAAACGTAAGACACCTAATCAAGACCTCTTGAAAATCAGCATGGAACTCGGCAGCACCGAAGCGGTCAAAGAAGCATTGATGGCCGGTTACGGGTTTTCAATCTTGTCGCGTATATCCATCCAACATGAATTAGCAGACGGGAACATTGTCGAAGTGCCGATTCGATCCCTTAAGATGGAGCGTGGCTTCTATCAGGTGTTTCATAGCCGTCGACCGCTGCATCCCATCGCGCAAACCTTTCGCAACTTCATTAAACAAAAATAAACGCGTCCAATTTTTCCTAAAAAACTCGTGCGTGGTCTTCAATAGCCAATGCCTATTTAGTATATAGCTAGTAGGAATGGGGAGACTTAGGCCATGGCACTATCGTTAAAAAGACACGATCCAAGCGCGGCCGAGCAGTTGCGGGAGAGGCTGATTGCCGCGTGGACCCGGTCGGACAAACTATTCGCGCTGATGGGGGCCGGCCAAGCACTTACCAAACCGATTGTTTGGCGCCACCCGTTCATTTTCTATATCGGTCACTTGCCGGCGTTTTCGTGGAATCAAATATGCGGCGGCCTGCTAAATTGGCCGTCACTCAACAGCTATTTCGACGATCTGTTCTGCCGCGGCATCGATCCCGATGTCGATACCGGCGAATGTCATTGGCATCCAGAAGTGCCGGATCAGTGGCCGACCCTCGCTGCGACGCATGAATATCGCGACAAAGTACGACTAGCGCTTTTAGATTCGACGGATGCGATCGCCTATTGCCATTCCAAAGATCCACTGGCACACGGCGGCCGCGTTTTCGAATTGATCTTGGAGCATGAATACATGCATCAAGAGACATTGATGTATATGCTGCAGCAGGTGTCGATCGACGCCAAGCTCCGGCCCAGTGACCTGCCGCCGTACGCTTTCGGGCGTGCAACCGCGCGCGAGGCCGTGCGAATTTCGGCCGGGAAAGCCCGCCTCGGAGCGCGTTTCGAAGAAATTGCCTTCGGTTGGGACAATGAGTTCTCCGAGGTGGTCGTGAATGTGCCACAGTTTCACATGGACAGCTTGCCTGTGACGAATGGTGAATTTCTCGAATTCGTTGGCGCCGGCGGCTATAACGAGCCGCGCTATTGGCGGCCCGCCGACTGGCGCTGGAAGGAGTTGGAGCAGAAACGGCATCCAACGGGTTGGCTTAAGAATGAGAAAAATTGGTGCTTCCGCGCCATGTTCGATTTGCTGCCGCTCGAAAAAGTAGCGAATTGGCCGGCATACGTCAGCTTAGCCGAAGCCCGTGCCTATGCAGCGTGGCGTGGTCTACGTTTGCCCACTGAAGCGGAGTATCACCGCGCCGCATTCTACGGGCCCAATGAGCGTGAGGCGAGGTATCCGTGGGGTGATGCCGAGCCAAATACCCGCCATGGCAACTTCGATTTTACCGCATGGTCGCCGCAGCCGGTCGGTTCCCATCCCGATGGGGCGAGCCGCTGGGGAGTACAAGAACTCATTGGCAATGGCTGGGAGTTGACCGACACGCCATTCGCTCCGCTACCGGGATTCACACCTTATATGACGACGTATCCAGACTATTCAAAGGACTTCTTCGACGGCAAACATTTTGTCGTCAAGGGTGCATCGTGGGCCACCGACAGGCAGCTTTTACGGCCGAGCTTTCGTAACTGGTACCAAGCGCACTATCCTTACATGTTCGCGAAGTTTCGCTGCGTCGGCGAGATTGATTAGATTGAAAGGATAACAATGAAAGCGCTTTGGGAAAACGCCGTTATCGCGCAGTCCAATGAAACCATTGTGGTCGAAGGCAATCATTACTTTCCGCCGGATTCGATCGATACGGCGTACTTCGCTCCGAGTGACACCCACACAAGTTGCCACTGGAAGGGTATCGCCAGTTACTATCACGTCAAGATAGGTGAGAAAGTCAACGCCGACGCCGCTTGGTACTATCCCGAACCCAAGGACGCCGCCAGGTCGATCAAGAACTATATTGCATTCTGGCGTGGCGTCAAAATTGTCGAGTAGATCGCGTCTGCATGAAAGTCTTGAAGCTCGCCTCCTGCATGGCAGAGAATACCGACGCACTTTGCGATTCCGTCGCGGCGCTCCTGGATACCGAGTTGGGCATCCGCACCGAATACGTCACGGGTATCCCGTGGC
>DATLCH010000305.1:0-13601 GCA_035526465.1 Candidatus Limnocylindrales bacterium
CTCGTCCTTGAAGAAGAGCCGGCCTTCCGGGATCGCCCATACTTCCCCGGTAAACTTGAGATCGCTGAGGTAATGGAGAAAATCATCTGTGAAAAACCCCTGCGCGGCGAGATAATCGAGGGCGGAATTATTGAAAGAGAAGGTTTCTAGATAATCGAGGACGTCACGCAAACCTGCGGCGACGAAGTAGCCGCGGTTGAGTGGATAAGAGCGTATGAACAGACTGAATGTCGCCGCATCGAGCCGTTGCTCGCGGAAGTACGCTTGCGCCATGGTGAGCTGGTAAAGATCGGTGAGTAAGGTTAAGTTCTGCTTGCCTGGCATAAACTGGTAAGCCGATCGCTAGGCAACTCAATAGCCTCTTCTTGGCTTACTGGCAAGTTGCTCCTGTTGATTTGTTCCGACCGTTTTGTTAACAATTTTCTAAAGGTTCCAGGTAATTAGCCATCAACCAGGAGGCATTATTCATGTTTACCGATAAGGTGGATTTGAAGGATTTCGACAAGCAAGATCCGGAATATCAAGATCTGCTCCGTCGGGTTTTGTCGATTCAGGCGGATTGTGAGATCGGCGGTCCCAATCTTTATGTCAAAGACATTTTGCCAAACGCGCCGACCAAGCTCGATCAATTGATCGTAGCGCGCACCGCGGCCGAAGAGATGGACCATTTTCGCAAGATCGCCAAACTAGCCGGCGATATCGGCGTCGATGTTTCCTTCGTTCTCAGCCGCCCCAACAAAGATCGCTATGTCGAGGCGTTTCGCGGGGAAATCAAAACTTGGGAAGACTACGCCGTCTTCGGATTCTTGATTGACCGCGTCGGCCGCTTTCAGCTCGAAGAGTTTATCGGCTGTACTTATCTGCCGTTGGCCCGCGTGGTTGAAGATCCCGAGATGATCCGCGAGGAAGAAGGGCATATCGATTTCGGCGTTAACGCAAGTGCGGAGTGGGCGGCCAAAGGCGGTGAGACGAAGGAGAGAATTCAGAAGGCGGTCAACTATTGGTACGTCAAGGGACTGGACATGTTTGGCAACAGTAAGTCGTACCGTTCCGAGCGTTACATGCACTGGGGGTTGAAGCGCCGTACCAATGCGGAAGCTCGCGCGTTATACAAAGAAGAAATCGATGGCTTGCTCAGAAAAATGGATCTAGATATTCCTGATCCAAACCAGGGCCGGCTCTATACTTAGTTCGAAGGAATTTACTCGCATGGAAGCAGCACCAAACACTGATGCGTTGGACCAGCAGTTCAAAGAATTCATCCAGGCTTTGAAAAAAGCCGTGGGCACAGGCATACCCCATCTCAAAGACGATCCCAAAATCGTTGACCAGGCAATCGTGGACTGTAAGGAGATCCTGGATGTCGTGATGGAGGGAAATGTGAAGGAGTGGATCTCCTAAACATTCGTTTGTCACTCATCTCCGACGAGAAAGCTTCATGACAAGGCGCCTGGATCCAACCGGCGCCTTTGTCGTATTTACAACCGGTATATTCAGGGACGGGAGAACGGGACATTGAACGTCATCGTATGCGGAAAAGTCATTCCCGCGAGCACGGTCACCATTGAGATCGATGCGAATACCAAACGGCTGGTTCGCAAGGGCGTGCCGCATGAGCTCGACCCGGCCGCGGCGAGCGCCGTCGAAGAAGGATTGCGCCTGACGGAAAAGCTCGGTGGCACAGTAGTACTGGTTACGATGGGGACCAGCGATGCCACCATCGGTATCCGCAATGCTTTGGCCATGGGCGTGACTTCGGCGGTGCATATTCTCGACGATGTGGTGGCCGGCTCCGATACTCTTGGCACAGCCAAGCTGCTCGCCGCCGCGATTAAGAAACAGGATTACGATCTGGTTATCTGCGCAACGGAAAGCGGCGATAGCTACTCCGGGATTGTCCATGGTCAGATCGCCCAGCTGCTTGGATTGCCGCCGCTTACCTTCGCCAAGGAAATTACTGTCGATGGCGGTAATATCACCATCAAGCGCCAGAGTGAGTCGGGGTTCGAGATCGTCGAATCGACCTTGCCAGCATTGGTGGCGTGCAGCAGCGGCATCAACGAACCGCGCTACCCGCAGTTGAAGGGCATCATGGCGGCGAAGAAAAAAGAGATCAAAGTTTATAGCGCCGCAGATCTCGGTCTATCGCCGGAGCAAGTCGGTGAAAAGGGTGCGCGCGAAAAAGTTCTCACCATCGGCCGACCGCCCAAGCGGCAAGCCGGCAAAGCGGTAACCGATGAAGGGGAAGGCGGCAAGCAGATCGCGGATTTTCTTGCTGAAATCAAGGTGATCTAGTGGCGGAGACAATCTGGGTATACGCGGAAATCAGCGAAGACAAAATCACGACCACGTCGTTGGAGATGTTGGCCAAGGCTGCCGAAGTGGGCGCGGCCGAGGCGATTCTCCTCGGCCCGGCCCCCGACGATGCCGTCCAGACCTTGGCGAATCATGGCGCCAGCAAGATATACCGATCGACCGACGCGGTTTACAAAGATTATCTGACATTGCCGGCGGCGGAAACCGTTGCGGCATTGATTCAAAAGCACAATCCCTCGGTGATGTTGTTTGCGTCGAGTTATGCTGGGCGTGATTTGGTCGCCAACTTGAGTGCTCGGCTCGATTGCGGCGCGATTACCGATGTGGGTGATTTCGAACTCAAAGACGGCAGTGTCGTTGCCACCATTCCCGCCCTCGGAGCGAGTTATCAAAATACCAGCACATTACTCACTTCAGGAACCAAACTTTTAGTCGTCCGGCCGAAGTCTTTTGAACCCAAAGAAAATCCACAAGCTCTCGCTGTGGAAGAAGTGCCCGCGGCAGCTAGCGCTGATTTGCGCAAAGTTCACATGAAAGAGCGAGTGGTAGTCAAACGCGAGGGCCCATCGCTGGAAGGCGCCAAGATCGTTATTTCCGGAGGTCGCGGACTCAAGGGCGAAGAGCAGTTCAGCATACTCAAGGACCTCGCCGACGTGCTCGGCGGCGCCGTTGGCGCGAGCCGCGCCGCAGTGGATGCCGGCTGGGTGCCCTACGCCATGCAGATCGGGCAGACCGGCAAGACCGTCAAACCGGATATCTATTTTGCCGTGGGCATCTCCGGCGCCGTGCAACATCTATCCGGCATGAAGACCGCCAAGTACATCATCACCATCAACAAAGATCCCGACGCGCCGATCTTCCAGTACTCTGATTTCGGCGTCGTCGGCGATCTTTTTAAAATCGTGCCGCAATTAATCGAAGAGCTGAAGAAGCGCAAAGGCGCGTAGCCGTCGGATCTTAATAGCCGCAAAGAACGCAAACGGCGGATGTAGGGGGCGGGTCTCAGACCCGCCCTTTTTGTGTTCGTGGATTGCGAGAGTAGGGCGGCGATTTTCGCGTTGGCGCAAGGTCGTTGCGCCGCCATGTTGCTACCGGTCATTCCTCACCCTCGTGCCCAGGTCCCTGAATCCGTCGACGCTCAATTGCCTTATCATCCGTTATTCCGGCGGACGCCGGAATCCAGGTTTCCTCAACCGTAGAGAAGTATCTCTCGATCAAAGATACTGGATGCCGGCTTGCGCCGCATGACGGATCTTCACTTGGCCTGATGGCGCTAACCTTTAAGCACACCAGTAGCTTTCGCCGTGTGCGTTGCAATGGCGTCCATCAGCACCGGAGACAGGCAGTCATAAGGCTCCAACTTCAATTCCTTCAGCCGCGCTCTCACCGCGCCCATGTTGGCTGGATCGGCGCCGGACTCGATGATCGATGACACGAAGGCAGCGAATTCTGGCGGCGCCCAACCGGGTTCCGACGAGAGTTCGGTGTGAATGAAATCGAAGCCGTAAAAAGGATGTTTGGTGTTGTCGATGCGGCCGTACATGTGCACACCACAGCCGCTGCACGCGTAGCGTTTGATCGCCGCGTTGGCATCGACGACTTTCAGCTTGTCTCCATTGGCTGTTACCGAGAGATTATCCCGGCTGACCACGGCGACTTGTGAGAACAGCGCGCCGGCCGGCTTCCAACACTTGGTGCAGCCGCAGACGTGGTTGTGCGCGCATTGGCCTTTGATCGCGACCGCGACTTTTTTGTCGGCGCAGCGGCAGAGTAAACTGCCGCCGGCGAAGTTGGCTGCGCCAGGCTTTATGCCTTGATCGACCGCTGGATGAATCGAGAGCGGAGTTGCCATATTAAATTCCTCCTTGCCAAGTCTTGATCGGCTAGTCTTAACGCAACAGAGTAGACACAGGCAAGTCTACTCCTGCTAGTTAAGTTGACGATTGCGTCGGCGCGCAGTAGTAAGAGCAATTGATCGGGGCGTGATCAGTAAAAGTCTCGCCGCCGTCTGCGGAGAGTCAATTATGAAAAGATCTTTTCCGGTTATCGATGCCGACGGTCACATTCTCGAAAAGGATCATGAGTTGCGCGAATTTCTTCCGCCCGAATTTCGCGCCGTGCCGGGAAAGCGCGAGTATCCGCTGTTTTCCTGGGACGGCTGGGCGCGCGGCGCGCTGTCGCCGACCAAACGCGAGCATCCAAGCGTCGAGCTTTGGCTGCGTTTTCTCGATGCCACCGAGATCGCCCTCACCGTTCTTTATCCCAACGAGGGTTTGAACATCGGCTTGCAGCGCGATCGCGATTGGGCGGTCGGCTTGGCGCGCGCGTACAACGACTGGCTGCATCATGATTTCTTGAGCGTCAGTCCGCGGTTTCAAGCTGTAGCGCTGTTGGCGCCTCAGGAGCCGCAGGAAGCGGCAAAAGAATTGGCGCGCGCGGTGCACGAGCGGGGAATGATTGCCGGCATGTTGCCCGGGGTAATGAGCCCAATGAAGGGACTGGGTTTGCCGGAGTTCGACCCGATTTATGCGATGGCGGAAAAACTCGACGTGCCTCTCGCTGTCCATAGCGGCCCGGCGGTGGAGCTGGGCTTGGAACATATGCAATCCTTCGCCGGCGTTTATCCGCTGAGTCATCCCTTTGCGCAGATGCAGCAGCTAACCAGCATGATGATCTACGGCGTATTCGAGCGCTTTCCCAAGCTGCGTGTCGCGTTTCTTGAATCCGGCTGCGGCTGGGTGCCCTACATGGCAGATCGTTTGGATGAGAGCTGGGAGCATCGGCGCAATCGCTGGCCGCACCCGGCCAAGCGTTCGCCGAGCTCGATTATGAGCGGCGGCAATCTGTACTACGCTTGTGAACGAGAGGAACGCACTTTGGCGACCGTTGCCGGCATAATCGGTGCGGGACAGTTGCTCTGGGCGTCCGATTTTCCCCATGAGCGGCCGTGGGATGAGTTCAGCGGCGATATCGATACGCTGGTCAACCGGAAAGATTTGCCGGAGTCACTGCCACGCAAAATTCTATTCGACAATCCCCGGCGGTTTTATAATTTAAAAGTGGATGGGTAATTTTCTTTCACGGGTTCAAGGTTCAAGAGTTCAATATAAGAATCCGGATCTGACCTTGAACTTTTAACTTTTGAACCTTGAACAGTCTTCGGTAAAATCTGGAGTTTAGCGATGCGCGTACTTATCACCGGCGCCGGCCTGATCGGCACCCACACGGCCAAGGAATTAATCGATCGCCGCGATGATGTGACGTTTTTCGATTTTGCGCCGCGGCCGGATTATATCCGGCATGTGACCGGCAACGATGTGCCGGTGTTGCGCGGTGACATTCGCGATTTGGCGGCTCTGATCGATGCATGTCAGACAGTCCGCCCGGATTGCGTGATTCATTTGGCGGCGTCGGTGGGCGAGGCAAATATCAACAACGTCTACGCCGGCTTTCAAATTAATTTAGTCGCGGCCATCAATGTCGCCGAGGCGGTGCGGTTGGCGGGGGTGCGCAAGCTGGTGCACGCCAGCACGCAGGCGGTCTATTCCGGCGAAGATCCGAAAACGTTGCTGCGCGAGGACTCGCCCATCGACTGCCGCGAGCGGGTATACAACGCGTCGAAGATTGGTTGCGAACATGTGCTGCGCACTTACGCGGCAAAACACAATATAGAGTTGGCGCTGCTGCGCTTCGCGGGCGTGTACGGCTATTATTCCGTGGCCGGTGGTCCCGGTGTGGCGGTGCAGCAAGCGGTCTGGGATGCCATGGCTGGGAGAGCCGCCGTACTCAACGTGTATGAGGCAGTGGATTTTATCTATGTCAAAGACTTGGCCAACGGCATCGCCTTGGCGGTGCACACGGCGTCGCTGCCGCACAACGTCTATAACCTGGGCAGCGGCAGGTTGACGACTGTGGCAGATGTCGAATCGGCGCTCGCGGCAATCTTTCCTGGCATAAACATGAAACGAGGCAAACTTACGCCGGCGCGTCCGCGCATGGATATCATCAGGGCGGAGACCGAGTTGGGATATAAACCGGAGTATAAGTTGGAAACCGGATTGCGCGATTACGTCACGGAGTTGAAGAACGGGAGTTGACCGCAAACAGCACAACTGTCACAAAGCGAGGTTATTCGGTTTGGAAATTGCCCGCAACGAGTGCAAACGAAACAATACGAGGAGAGGAAATGAAAATCGCTGTCATCGACGATTATCAGAACGCTTTCAAAACTTTAAAATGCTTTCCCAAGCTGGCCGGCCATGAGGTGGTCGTGTTTACAGATACCGCGAATGACGTGGCCAGTTTGGCGGAAAAATTGAAAGACGCAGATGCGGTGGTATTGACGCAGCAGCGATCTTATATCCCACGCGAGCTGATCGAAAAATTGCCTAAGCTAAAACTAATCGGTCAGACCGGGCGCGCGGCGACCCATGTCGATCTGCAGGCGTGCACTGAGAAGGGAATTATAGTATCGGCGGGCGGTTCAGGAAATCCCAACGCCACAGCGGAACTCACATGGGGACTGATCCTGTCATCGCTGCGCAGTCTGCCGCGTGAAGTGACGCGTCTCAGAGAGGGCCAATGGCAATCGACGCTAGGCACTGGTGTGAGCGGCAAGACCATCGGTGTCTACGCCTACGGCAAGATCGGCAGTATCGTTGCAGCGGTGGGAAAGGCCTTCGGGGCGCGGGTGGTTTGTTGGGGGCGCGAGGGTTCGACCGGTCGAGCGAAGGCTGCCGGCTTCGAAGTTGCCAATAGCCGCGAGGAGTTTTTTGCCGAAGCCGATATCATCAGCTTACATTTGCCATTGAACCAAGATACCCGCGGCATTGTGAACGCAGGCGATTTGGCGCGCATGAAACCCAGCGCTCTACTGGTCAACGCCAGCCGCTCCGGCTTAATCGCCAAGGGCGCTTTGGTCGAGGCATTGAATGCTGGGCGGCCGGGCTTCGCCGCCGTCGACGTTTACGACAAAGAGCCGGTGGGCGCAGATGAGCCATTGATTAAGATGGCCAATGTCACCTGCACGCCGCATCTAGGTTATGTTACGCGCGAAAGTTACGAGGAGTATTTCGCTGTGGTGGTCGATGACATCGTCAGCTTCGCGGCGGGCAAGCCGAGTCATGTGCTCAATCCCGAGGCGCTGGGAAAGAAATAATCTGCCGGCACACTCGGCAGTCCATATAGACCGACACGGAACCACGGCGAAATATTTTAGCGGAACTTGTTGGCGTCGGGCTATGAGGAACTGCGCTGTGTCGACCGTGTACGGGCAATGCGATCTTTTATGGCGTGCGACAAATCCTGCTGAATATTCCAGCTAAATGCGCCGAGCGGCGGCGAACATAACCGTGTGTCAAGGAAAGCTCTGCGGCGGCGGATAAGCCTGCCAAGCGCAAAATGGTCACGCCTCAATCAAGGAGACAAACAATGCCGGCAGCCACTGAGCCGTGCGCGGCTATCGACGGCATCCAAGGAAATCGCTGGCTGCACGTTTTTTTACTGATTGCGCTCTGCGGTGTGCTTTACTTTCCATACCTCGGCAGCACGCCGGTTTTCGACAAAGGCGAACCCCGAGAAGGGCTCGCGGTCCAGGATATCGTCCAGCGCGGCGAGTGGTTGTTTCCACTCAAGCGGGCAGCGGCGATTCCCTCCAAACCGCCGATGTTTCATTGGTCGGCGGCCCTGGTCTATCAATTCACCGGCGTTCTCGACGAGGCGACTCTGCGTTTACCCTCTGCAGTTTACGCTACCCTCGGGGTAATTTCTCTCTACCTCCTTGGCGCTAAGCTGTTCGGCGCACAAGTCGCGCTATTGGGCGGAGCGATTCTCGCAACAACGATGATTTATCAGACCCAGGCCGTCAACGCGCGCGTCGATATGACGTTGTGCTTCTTCGTCACGCTCAGCCTGATACTGTTCTACAGCATTTACCGTGGTTTATTGACCCATCCGCTATGGCCCTATGCGATGTATCTTTTGGTCGGCTTGGCGACACTTTCCAAGGGACCGCTCGGCTTGGTCTTGCCGGGGCTGGTGATCGCGGTTTTTCTCGCGCTCAAACGCAATTGGCAGCAGTTTTTGAGATTTGCTTTTCATCCGGGCGTATTGATCGCCGTGATTCTTGTCTTGGGCTGGTATGGTCTAGCGATCACTCGCGGCGGCGAAGGTTTCGTCGATCGCCAGCTACTGTCCGAGAATCTCGGCCGCTTTTTCGGCGGCTCGGGACATAGCCATCCGCTTTACTATTATTTGGGTTATCTGTTCAGCCTAGCCATTCCATGGGGTCTTTTTTATCCATTGATGTTTTGGGATTGGGCCGAACACCGCGGCAGCGCCGAAGGCGACGATGTGCGGTTTCTGCAAACCTGGTTCGCCGCCATGGTGATTTTTTTCTCGTTGTCGTCCGGCAAACGGGCGGTCTACCTCTTGCCTATCTACCCAGCATTGGCACTGCTGTTGGCAGTGTGGTGCCATCGGCAAACAAGTTTAGGTTCTTTGCGCACCTGGTGCCTCCGAGTCCTTTCAGTGGTCGCTGTCGTCAGTGCTCTGGTTATGCTGTTCGTAGCTCTCGGTGATCTCTGGACTCATGATCCGTCAAGGCTATTCGCCCCGATCGAGACAATGCTCAAACCCAAAGACCGCGCCAACTTTCTCGTCATCGTCAATCAGATTGCCGGCTTCGGCTGGAAGTTCGATGTCGCCGCATTGGGGTCGGCGGTTCTTTGGTCGGTTTTTGGCTATTATCTGTGGCGTGGCCGTATGGTCGCGGCCGGCGGCGCGCTGGTCGCGCTTTCCATTATACTGGCGTTTTTCAGCCGCGGCTTGGTGGAGAAAACGATCGCCGAGACGAAGAGCTACCGGGATTTCATGGTCGAAGTGAACCGTCTGGTCTCGCCGTCGGAGAAGTTGGTTTTGGCTGGCGGCTTCAATGGTGACCCGGTGGCGTTCTATCGCAGCGGCATCTTAGAGGTAGCCGAACGCCCTTCGGGCGATGGATCGGCTCAAGTCTTCGCTGGTAATGGCTACATCGTCACCACGGAGAAGAACTGGAGCCGACTCAAGCAAGCGCAACCCGAATTGACGCCGTTGCTGCGCAGCCGCGGCACCGGACCCGAAGGCGACGCTCCATTGGTGCTGTTGCGCGCTCAGGTGCGCTAGCGATTATTTAAAAAACCCTTCTTTTTCCAACTCACGCAAAGCTCGCAGATCGACAAAGTCGTCGAACTTCCAGGTCTTGGTCTTCGCTTCTTTACCCAGCTCATCAAGCACGGTTTGAATGCCGCCGGGTGTCGGAAAAGGCCGCCGGTCCAACACCTGTACGCTGCGCGCCAGTGCATAGTCTATGGTCGCCACATCGTCGGTGCGCAGTGATGTCCGGATGACCGCTTTTGCGGTGGTCGCGTCGCTTTGCAAAGCGCGGATCGACTCGGACATGCTTTTGATTAGTGCCTTGACGTTTTTTTGATTGCGGTCGAGGTATGTGCCGACGAAGTTAAGCGACAAAAACGGATACTCGATCTTGGTATCGGCGAGATCGGCGAGTACGTTGAATCCTTCGCGCTTGGCTCGCGGCACGAAGTCGGCCGCCATGATCGTGCCGTCGACGACGCCGCTGAGGATCGCCGTTATGCGCGCGCCGGAATTGCCGATCTGTAAGACCGTAACATCCTTTTCCGGATCGAGGCCGCCCTCTTTGAGAGCCAAATTAGTCTGAAAGTGGGACCCGGAGCCGAAGCGGCTGACGGCGACTTTCTTGCCCTTGAGTTGCTTGATCGATGTGATCGAAGGCGCGGATAGATAGACATGATTGAAGCGATTGGCGATTACCGCGGCGATACGCACGTCAGCGCCGCGTATTTTCGCCATCATGGCTTCGGATCCCTGAGAAAAGGACAGATCAAAAGTGCCGGCGATCAGCGCTTGGCTCAGCAGCGAACCGCTATTGACGTAAACCACTTCGAGATCGACACCGTTTTTCTTGAAAATGCCCGTACGTTTGCCCATTTCGAGGACATAGTTGTTGATACCCGTGCCACTGTAACCGAGACGAATTTTTTCAAGATTCTGTGCCCCCGCGATTTGCACCCCAACCGAGCACACGAGAACCGCCAATATCCCGATCAGTGATTTATTAGCCTTCATTCCGCGCTTCTCCTTTCGGTGAACGGAAATCACCGCATCGTAATTCTGACGTACTGTAAGCACAAGAGGAAAAACCGGTTCATTGCCGAAGAGCGATTGTCTTGCGAGGTCTAGCAACTGGTGTTACATGGTGCTGCGAGCGAGAAGGAGAGCGTATGGATTTAGGTCGTAGGAGCGTCATCAAAGCCGGATTGGCAGTGGGAGCGTCCTTGCTGCTGCCAGCGCAAGTATCAGCGGCACAGAGCCAACCGCTGATTCAGAAAAAAATCCCGTCATCGGACGAATTGATTCCCATCATCGGCATCGGCACCGCACGGCGCTACGAGGAAGTGAAAAGCGATAGCGAGAAAGTGCCGCTGCGCGAGACGATCCGGCAGTTTCAAACTTCCGGCGGCACGGTGATCGACAGCTCGCCATCCTACGGCACGGCCGAGGCGGTCGTCGGCGAAATAGTCGAGGGGTTGAAGATTCGCGACTCGCTGTTTCTTGCCACCAAGGTGAGCCTGCGCAAAGGTGGAAGGGAAGAGGGCATGGCGCAGATCGAAGCGTCGTTTAAACGATTGCGTACCAACAAAATCGATCTGCTCGCCGTGCATAACCTGCTTGATACCGACATGCAGCTGAAAACGATACGCGAGCTAAAGGCTGCGGGACGGGTGCGCTATGTCGGCATCACTACGTCGTTCGACAACCAATACGGCGGCTTTGAGCAGGTGATGAAAAAGGAGACCCTGGATTTTATCCAAGTCGATTACGCCCTCGATAACCGTGACGCCGGTGATCGGTTGATTCCGCTTGCCGGCGATCGTGGCATGGCCGTAATGATCAACCTACCCTTCGGCCGCGGTCGGCTCTTCAACGCGGTTCAAGGCAAAAAGTTGCCCGAGTGGACGGCGGAATTTGACTGCGCCAGTTGGGCGCAATTTTTTCTGAAATATATTGTTGCGCATCCGGCCATCACTTGTGCCGTGCCCGGCATGGCCCGGGCGGAATACGTAGTCGATAATCTCGGCGCGGCGCGCGGCAGATTGCCCGATGCGGCGATGCGCAGGCGTATGGAGCAGTTTATCGATAATGCGTAGGCGGTCACCCATGAGAGTGAGGGATTACGAGTGGGGAACGATGCTAATCCACAAGCGGGAACTCAGCGTGTTCTCTATGGATTCCTACGGCACGTGATCGATGTCCGGCCTGAGGAGTTGCGCGCGCTCGGGTGGTCGTGGCTTTATATTATTTCGCTTTTTGTTTCTTACTATATTCTCAGGCCGATCCGCGATGAGATGGGTGTCGCCGGCGGGATCGAAAATCTGCCGTGGCTTTTCACCGGCACGCTGCTCGGGATGATCGCGGTCAATCCGCCATTCGCCGCTTTGGTGAAGACGCTGCCGCGGGTCAAGTTCATCGGAATCAGCTATGGTTTTTTCGCCTTCAATCTTTTGTGTTTCGCCGTGCTTCTGGGGATGGCGTCGGGTGAGCAGAATATCTGGATCGGCCGGGTGTTTTTTGTCTGGACGTCAATTTTCAATCTCTTTGTCGTCTCGGTCTTTTGGGCGCTCATGGTCGACGTCTTTGATACCGACCAGAGCAAACGGCTGTTCGGTTTTATCGCTGCCGGGGCGACCATCGGGGGTATTGTCGGTTCCAGCGTAACTGCGTCGCTTGCCAAGCAGGTGCCAGCGACCTATTTGTTGTTGGCTTCGGCAATCTTGCTGGAGTTTGCAGTCCTTTGCGTCGGCCGGTTGTCACGTCTATCTTCGAGTTTGACGGCGCGGCCGGCTCGCCCATCGGAAGAGCCACCGATCGGCGGTTCGATTTGGAGCGGTTTGTCGCATGCGACGCAATCGCCTTATCTCGTGAACGTCAGTTTATTTCTCTTGCTGTTCGCGGTTACCTCGACGTTCCTGTATTTCCAGCAAGCGGAAATCGCCAGACAATATTTCGCCGATCGCGGCGCGCGGACGGCGTTTTTTGCCGGTGTCGATCTGTGGGTGAATGTTTTAACTCTTGGTGCGCAGTTGTTCGTAACCGCTAGAACGATCAAACGCATTGGCGTAGCGCTGACCTTGGCGTTGCTGCCGTTATTAAGTGTCTTCGGCTTTAGCGTCTTGGTTTGGATGCCGACAATCGCTGCGCTCGTGGTTTTTCAAGTTCTCCGACGCGCCGGCAATTTTGCCTTTGCCCGGCCGACTCGTGAAGTTTTGTTCACGGTTGTGCCGCGCGAGGATAAATACAAAGCCAAGAGTTTTATCGATACCGTAATCTATCGATTAGGCGATCAGGTCGGTGCCTGGTCCTATGCCGGATTGGGGGCTCTCGGGCTAGGGATGACTGGAGTGTCGATAGTCGCCGTGCCGATTTCGCTGCTTTGGCTGATTAATAGTTTATGGCTGGGCGGGAAGCAGCGCCAATTGGAATCCGCCAACGAGTAGCTAAGCAATTTTATTTGCGTTGGCGGGGAACAAAAAGATTGAAATGGTCGAAGACAGTCGGACTTTCTATCAGTTCTTAGCTGGCGTGAGGTCAATGTCGATATTTTCCTGCCGCTGAATCTCGCCGAAGCGCTGGCGTAACTCGGCGACATTGGTTCTTGTCGGCACCGCCAAATCGGCTTCTAGTTGGAAAATTGGCGTGCCGCTGATCGGCGCAGCGTAAGTCTTGGTCTCCATCGATTCGATGTTTATGCCCATGCCGCTCAATATGGTGCTGATCTGGTAGACGATGCCCGGGTGGTCCATGCATGACGCGGTGAGTTTGTAGGGCAAGAACGATTCGGCGGTGCCGCGCATCGTTGGCGTCTTGATCGCAATGGTCAAACCGGTTTCGCTTTCGATCTCGCGATAATCGCGACCGATCTTTACCAGATTGTTGCCCTCACCGGTGATCAAGACAATGACAGCGAACTCGCCGCAAAATACCGCCATCTTGCTGTCTTCGATATTGCAGTCGTGACGGGCGATGAAGGCGGCGATCTTTTCGACCAGTCCGACGCGATCAGGGCCGACGGCGGTGAGAATGAGATGGTTGGAGTCTGGCATGATTTAACGCTAATAAATTCGTTCAAACCGTTCAAATCGTTCAAGCCGTTCAAAACGTTTCCAGAACTCACCACCAGTGGCGCAAACGGTTTCGGAAATTCTGAA
>DATLCH010000319.1:0-4147 GCA_035526465.1 Candidatus Limnocylindrales bacterium
TGCTCCATCCCGAACTCAAAGGACGCATGGGTGTGTCGGTAAGCGATCCCGCTTACAAAGTAGTCGGCGCCATGCTGCGAACCAAGGGCCAAGAGTTCGTCAAGAAGCTAAAGGTGCAAGAAATCGCTCTGCACACGATCATCCCGCCGGCGCTGTTGGAACTGATCGCGTCCGGCGAAGTGCTGGCATCGCCCGGAATATTTCGCAATCATACTCTCAACGCCATCGCCAAAGGTGCGCCGGTTGAGTGGGTGCCCATGGATATCGTGCCGACCAACGTCGGCGGCGCGGCCATCGCGGTGCAACCGCCCCATCCGCACGGCGCCTTGCTGCTCGCCGACTACCTGCTCGGCCCGGAGGGGCAGGCGGTTTTGGACAAATATGAATACGGCAGCGCGGCAAAAAATCTCGGCTTCAAAAAATGGCGGCCAGACCATGGCATTAGCACCGACAAATACGAAAAAGAGCTGGAGCGCTGGGAAAAGCTCTTGAAAGAGATCAGCCGCCGCGCCATGTAGAACCCGAGCAGGCTAATCGCGCTCGCTCTCCGAATTAATCGAAAAAGTTGGAGGAATCGTCGACGATGCAAGTTTTAGTACTCTTGGTCCTATCTCTACTGTTGCCGACTCAGTTGTTCGCGCAGCGCAAGTCCATGACCATTTCCGAACTCGTTACCTACACTGGCAAAGACCGCGAAGCGGTGCTTTACGCCGGAGCCAAGAGCGAAGGCAAAGCGACCTGGTACACGTCACTTGCCGGCGACTCCTACAAGGGCATGATCAAAGCCTTCGAGTCCAAGTATGCCGGCGTCAAGATCGAAGCCTACCGCGCCAACGGCGGCGAAATCACCAACCGCATGGTCGAGGAAGGTAAGGCGAGAAAATCCATCGTCGACACCATCGAAACCACCGAAGCCAACTTGATGTTTCAGCGCGAGGCCTTTCTGCTGCGCCCCTATCACTCGCCATATTTTGCCAGTTATCCGGAAGACGCCAAAGTCAGAGGCGAACGAGGACTCTACTTCTGGGGGACGGCGCGAGAGTCTTACATCGGCTTCGCTTACAACAAAACCCTGCTGCCCAAAGACGCCGTGCCGAAAAACTACGAGGGTCTGCTCCATCCCACCCTCAAAGGCAGAATGGGCCTGACCATCGACGACACCAGCACAAAATCGATTGCCGGTATGCTGAAAATCCGCGGTCCCGAGTTTCTGAAAAAATTAAAGGGACAGGATATCAGTCTGCACACGATCATTCCGCCGGCTTTGCTTGACCTCATCGCCTCGGGGGAACTACTCGCCGGTGCGGCGATCTTTCGCAATCATGTTATCGTCGCCAAAGAAAAAGGCGCTCCGGTAGAATGGGTGCCAATGGATGTCGTGCCGACGAATGTCGGCGGCGTCGCCATCGCCGCCCAGCCGCCGCACCCGCACGCCGCTTTGCTGCTCGCCGACTACCTGCTCGGCCCTGAAGGCCAAGGCATTTTGGGAAAGTATTACTATGGCAACGCTTCGACCAATTACGGTTTCAAAAAATGGCGTCCCGAACGCGACTATCCACTGGATAAATACGAAAAAGAACTGGAACGCTGGGAAAAGCTGCTGAAAGAAACCGGCCGCAAAGGCGCGTGATCTTTGCGCGAGACTAAATGCCGGACGACTGAAGCACTATGGCGCAAAGAACACGAAGATTGGGAAGCCTCACCGCAGAGACGCCGAGAGCGCAGAGTCCGGAGATTCTGAGTAAATAAATTCCGCACTCTGTGGACTCGACGCCTCTGCGGTCAATACTGAGCTTTGTGCTCTTTGTGGTTAACTCTTTTCCGACTCCGATTTTTGCATTCTTTACGGCTCATCCGATTTGCTATTTTCCCTCATAGAGCTTCTTGATGAAGCCGCTTTTGTCCAGCTCGGCGACAAAGCTTGTGTCGACGAACTCTTCGGGCTTGTGCGTGCGGATCTCCGGCCGGCGATATGCGGCGATTTCGTAGACTGCGTCCAGCTCCTTGGTAATTGGGTAGGGCACGGAAATGAAATCCTCACGAAATATATTGTACGAGCCCTCGAGATATTCCGGATCGGTCGTGCGCATATACTTGGTTAGGACCTTCTTGCTGAATTCTTTGTTCTGTTTGAGATATGCTATGCCTTCGACAAACGAGCGCACGAAGCGCATCACGGTGTCGCGGTCGTCCTTGATGGTCTTGCGCCGCGTGACCACTGACGCGGTTGGATAAACGATCTCCTTCCTGGCATCAAGCAGGGCGCGGAAGCCTTTGCGCTCTGCTTCAATGTCGGCGGGATACGTCATATCCGCCGCGTCGACGGCGCCGCTCATCAGCGCTTGCAAACGTTCCGCGGTATTGCCGACGGCCAACCAGACGACCTCCCGTGTGGTGTCGATGCCGTACTTGCGCAACACGTACCCAAACAGCAAATCCCCCGCGGAGCCCAGACTCGAAATGCCGATGCGCTTACCCTTAAGATCTTCGACCTTGCGAATTTCCGGCCGTACCATGAGGCGGCTACCCTGCACACCGATACCGTGGGCGACGTTCACCAGATCGGCGCCGGTCAAATCCGCCAGCATCACTTGGGGCAATGCCACGGATGCCGCAAACAAACTGCCCGACAACATCGCCTGTGAAGTTCGCCCGGAACCGTTGAGCAATACCGCTTCGACATCGAGTCCGTTCTTTTCGAAAAGTTTCGCCTCTTTGGCGATCCAAGGAATCCACAAAGTCGGCGATAAAGTTGAAACGCCCCAATAGATTTTTTTCAGCGGCTTGTCCTGTGCCGCCGCTGGCGCCGCAAAACCCAGTAGCGTAAAAAATAATGCGAGTGAAACGCTCAACCTAACCGCGATGGTCATGGTGTCTCCAAGTTGACATGCAGTGGAATCGGAGATCTCCGCCGCGAGGGTGCTAAGCGCAAATGGAAGTTAAAAGTTGACAGATCATCTTTTAACAACTCCGGCAGCCTTGCGAGCTTGGCGTCTTTGCAGAAAAACTCCAGGTTCCAATTTTCTAGTTCGTGATCTCCGTGCTCTTTTGTTTAGATCTTTTCCGGTTACTTTGCCGTTTTGCCGAAGATCTCATTGAACAACTTATCCGCGGGGCGGCGGTCGGCGTGTCGCTCGTCATCGGCATCGAAGTAGTCGACACCTTCGCGGCGCTGAATTTCCTCTGGAATTTCATTCTTAGAAATGTCGATACGCAGCGAATTCGACCCGGTACGCGGCCGACCTTTGCGCCCTTTTTGCACATGCATCTGGCCATCGCGCGATAACAACCAATTGACGAACACTTTGGCCGCGTTAGGATGCGGCGCGTTCTGCAACAAGCTCAAAGTGCCACCGGAAGAACTGAGGGTCCCACCCTCCTTCAGCCGAAAAATCTGCCCCACCGGGAGGCCCTGCTCCATCGCCTTGTCCATTTCATCGGACACACAGGGAATGCAAATGGCAAATTTCCCCGAGGCGAGCCAGTCGGTCGGCTGGCGATAGTCGCGCGCAATCGACACTTCCATATCGCCGTACAGTTTCTTGATGAAGTCGGGACCCAACTTACTGTGGTAGTAAAAAAACAACACTGGGTTGTCCATGCCGCGCATGCGCGGATCGACAGCGACAATTTTGCCTTTCCATTTGGGCTGGATCAGATCCCAATAAGAACCGAACTCGCGCGGATTGACGAGATTGGTATTATGATTGATCTCAACGCCGCCGGCATTGCCAATGTAGACAAAGATATGTTTGTTCTCCGGATCGACGTACTTGAGCTCGCCGCGCCACCATTTCGATTCATCGACAACTTCGGGCAGCAAAAGGAGCGGCTTGATCGGGTCGAGCATCTTGCCCACGTAAAGTGTCGTGTACGCCGTTCCCTTACCACCGGCGAACAGGTCGGCAAGATACTTACCGGCGCGCCGCTCGGCGACCAAACGCGGACCAAGATCGTTGCCGCGCCCGCGCAACTGGTTCACTTTGATTTTTGGATAAGCCCGTTCGAAACCCTGCACTGCCTCCTCGGTCAGCGGTCCCGCTTCGAATATATAAATCGAAACCGAGCCTTCCTTCTCCGCCGCCGTAACTGTCTTGTCCCAATCGACCCGCCAAGCCGGCCTCGGTTCAGCCGCAAAGGCAATCTC
>DATLCH010000036.1:0-5992 GCA_035526465.1 Candidatus Limnocylindrales bacterium
ATTTGCAAGGAACGGGGCAGCGGCGCGGTTAACGTCGGCATCTATCGACATCAAAAACAGGGCAAGCGGCAACTCGGATTAATGGTCAATCCGGCCAACCACGCCAATTACGTCCGCGCCGAATACGAAGATCACAACGAACCCATGGAAGTAGCGCTCTGCATCGGTCATCATCCGGCGCTCAATATGGCTGCCGTCAGCAAGCAGGCCGGCGTCGGCTCAGAGTTGGAGATCGCCGGCGCCTTTCTCGGCGAGCCATTGGAAGTCGTCAAAGCGGAAACCGTCGATATCATGGTGCCGGCGCACTGCGAGATCATCATCGAAGGCATCGTTCCGCCCAAGAAGCGCCAGTACGAAGGACCTTTCGGCGAATGGCCGCATTATTATTATAAGGAAGGCGAGCAGCCCTACATTCAAGTCACCGCCATCACGATGAAGAAGAACCCGATCTACCAAAGCATCCACAGCGCGCATATCGAACACAACATTATCGGCGCCGCACCACGGCTCGGCAGTCTGCTCAAACGCGTGCAAGAAGTCGTGCCGAGCACCACGGCGGTCAACCTGCCGATCTCCGGCGCTGCCCGCTCACACTGTTATATCTCGGTTAAAAAGCGCGCTGAAGGCGATCCCAAACAGGCCGCGTTGGGCGCCATCGTCACCGATCCGAATATCAAACACGTCATTGTCGTTGACGACGACGTCGATGTGTTCAACGAGAACCAAGTGCTATGGGCGCTGGCGATGCGCTTTCAAGCCGACCGCGATCTGGTGATTATCCCCAATATCATCGGCTCCCACTTGAACCCGACTGCCTACGGTTACAATCGTATGGAGCGCGGCCCCATGGAGACCAAGTTGATCTTCGACGCCACCAAGCCGCTGCCGCCCTATGATTTCCCGAAAGAAGCCCAAGCGCCCGACGAGGTACTGAACAAGATCGACCTAAATCGCGACACCCGCGCTTACGAGCCGGGAAAAGATGATCGAGCGATCACCGGAAAATAATTCAGATGAAGACGTTCAAGCCGTTCAAATAGTTCAAATCGTTCAAACCGTATTCGAACGGTCCGAGTTTTACCACGTTTTGAACGGAGCGAAGCGATTGAACGGCTTGAACGTTGTGAACGGGAGCCGATAGGCGACAAGAATGGTTGAAATCGAGCGGGTCTCGAAAAGCTTTTACAAGACCGTCAAGGACCGAACCACGGAGGTGCAAGCTCTGTCTAACGTGAACTTTTCGGTCCACGCCAACGAGTTTTTGAGCATCATCGGGCCGAGCGGCTGCGGCAAAACCACACTGCTCAAAATGATCGACGGTCTCATTCCCTACGACAGCGGCAAGATCTCGATCGGCGGCAAACAAATCACCGCCCCCGGTCCAGACCGCGCCGTCGTGTTTCAAACCTTTGCGCTGCTCCCTTGGCGCACCGTCTTAGCCAATGTCGAGTTCAGTTTGGAGTTGCGCCAGATCAACACCCGGGAACGAACCGAGATCGCTCGCGATTGTTTAAAGCGCGTCGGCCTGGGCGATTTCGAAAATCATTATCCGCACGAACTCTCCGGCGGCATGCAGCAACGGGCTGGGCTGGCACGCGCGCTAGCGGTCAATCCGTCGATCTTGCTGATGGACGAACCTTTCGGCGCCGTCGATGCGCAAACCCGGCAGCTGTTGCAGGAAGAATTGCTCGAACTCTGGCAACGCGAACGCAAGACGGTGATCTTCATTACGCACAGCATGGACGAAGCGGTCTATCTCTCCGATCGGGTCGTCGTCATGACACCGCGTCCCGGGCGAGTCGCCGAAGTGCTTGAGGTTCCCCTGGCTCGTCCGCGCATCACGGAAGACGTCCGGCGCGACCCCAAATTCGCCGAGTTGACTAACTATATTTGGCACAGCCTCAAGAAAGCGATGGACAACGGCCATGCAGGCGTATGACGTTCGGCGCGGCTATGAACGCGGCATTGATTCGGATTGCTTCCCTGCTTGCGAGAGAAGGCTAGAACGAGGGAGCTACCTTGCATAGCCAGTTCAACATAAATGCGCTGTCGATTCTCTCCCTCGCCGCAGTTTGGGAAATTTCCGGCCGCTTGTTTGACTCGGTATTGATCCCGCCACTGACCAAGATCGGCGCCGCCTGGTACAAACTCTTGCTCGGTGGCAAGCTCTTGCCCAATCTCGCCGCCAGCCTATGGACGATGATCATCGGTTTCGTTTTGGCGGTTCTCGTCGGCATCGTGATCGGCTTGCTGATGGGCCGGTTTCGCGCCGTCGAACATTTCCTCGATCTCTACGTCAACTCTCTAATGTCGGCGCCAACCACCGCCTTTGTGCCGGTGTTGATCCTCTGGTTCGGTCTCGGCGTCCAATCGCGCATCGCCGTGGTTTTTCTCTTCGCCGTGTTCGTGGTGATTATCAACACCATGACCGGTGTCAAACAGGTCGACAACGTTCTGCTTGAAATGGCGCGCTCCTTCGGCGCCAAAGAAAAAGAAACCTTCTTAAAAATCATTCTGCCCGCCGCCATGCCGGCGATCATGGCCGGCGTCCGCCTCGCCATGGGCCGTGCCGTCAAGGGCATCGTCACGGCGGAGATGCTGCTGACGCTAACAGGCATCGGTGCAATGATCATGCAGTACGGTTCGGCCTTCGCCACCGATGCCCTGTTCGCCGTCATCTTGACGATTTTGATTGTCGCGATGATCGCCATGAAACTGGTGCAAATGCTTGATCGACGTCTCACCGGATGGAAAGTAGAAGTCGCCGTCGAATAGTTGATTAAACTAGGGGAGGGTTCTATGACCAGGTCGTGCGTAAGGATTTCTGCCTTTGTAGTCGGGTTCGCCGTCGCACTGTTGTCTGCTGGACCGGCACAGGCCCAGAAAAAAGTCCGCTTCGCCTACCCGTCGTCGGCGGACATGGGTGACGTGCCGTCGCTGCTCGCATGGGAGCAGCTCAAAAAACAGGGCATCGAAGTGGTGCCGACGTTTTTCCCGAGGACCGATCTAGCCGTGCAGGCTGTAGTCGCCGGTGAAGCGGATATCGGTTCCGCCGCCGGCATCGCCGTAGTCAAGGCGGTGGAAAGCGGCATGAATGTCAGAGTAATCGGCGAGCAGGTACGCAACGAATGGCAGCTGGTCGCGCCGGTATCGTTCAAGGACCCCAAGCAGCTTGACGGCAAGCGGGTCGGTTATCACGCGCCGATCACGGTCACCGAGGCCCTGGTCAAGTGGATGGCGCAGCACTACAAGATCACGCCCAACTGGTTGATCATTCCCGGCTCGGATGTCCGCGCCGAAGCACTCATGCGCGGCCAACTGGACGCTACCCCCGCGGAGATCGTCGACGTGCTGAATATTTTGAACGCCAAGCCCGGACAGTTTCACGTTTTGATCTCCTATGCGAAAATTTTCCCGCAGCTGATCGGCTCGATGTACTTCTCACGCGCTGACTATCTGCAGAAAGAAGCTAGTACCGTCGACGGCGTCATCGAAGCGATCTTGAGAGCGCACCGCAATGCCGAAGAACGGCCGGCATCGGTGCGTGAGAACGCGTTGAGGCTGCTGCCTGAAACCAAACCGGAATTGATCGATGCCATCGCCGCAAGTTACAAAGATCTGCGCATCTGGGACATCAACGGCGGTGCCGGCAAAGAGCGCGGCGAAGCCAGCATCAAATTTTTTGAGGATGCCGGCCTTATGAAAAAGGGCGCGGTCAGCTTCGCGCAGTCCTTTGACACCGGGCCGATCGATCGTGTGCTGAAAAAAATCGGTCGCAAATAACCGCAGCGCGACTCGATGGTGTTCAACGTAGTGGGTGGGATGGGTGTCAATCCCACCTCGCTGTGACGACGCGAGCATGAAACCGAATACTCTGAGACTCCTCTCGCTCATAACCCTCGGCATGGCTTGGGAAATCGCCGGCCGCACCGGCAACGCCCGCTTGTTGCCACCGATCTCCAAGGTAATGAGCGCGTGGTTTGACTTGCTGCTCACCGGTCAACTCGTCAATGCCCTCGCCGTGAGCCTGCAAGCTCTCACCCTTGGCTTCATTCTCTCGGTGCTATTCGGCGTCCCATTGGGGCTGCTCATGGGGCGCTATCGTCGGCTCGAATCGTTTCTCGATATCTACATGACCGCGCTGCTAACTGTGCCGATGATTTCGTTCATCCCCTTTTTGGTGATCGCCTTTGGGTTGGGATTGCACTCACGGATATGGATCGTGTTCCTTTTTGCCTTTGTCATAATCGCCATCAACACCACCGCCGGCGTGCGCAACGTCGATCCGACGCTCACCGAAATGGCCAAGTCGTTCGGCGCCAAAGAAAGCGATCTGTTCAAGAAAATTATTTTGCCCGCCGCCCTGCCGATGATCATGGCGGGAATCCGCCTCGGCATGGGACGCGCCATATTGGGCATGGTCACTAGCGAACTGATCCTCGCTGTGGTCGGCTTCGGCGCCATGCTGATGACCTTCGGCGCGTCATTTAATTCGCCAGCGCTGTTCGCGACGATTCTGACCATCGTAGTACTCGCCGTCGCGCTATTGGCAGTTATTCAATATCTTGACCGGCGCTTAACGCCCTGGCGTGCGGCCGCGTGACACTTCATAAATCTACAGGCTTGAGTTACAAAGAGACCGATCCGACTGGGCGGCGTTTACGGTCGATCAGCGCGACCCGGAGAATATTGCCTCATGAACAAGCGAATCTCGCATAGGACGTTTCCATTCATTACCGCTTTAATCGCCATTTCGCTGGCGTATTCTGATGCGGCAGCGCAAACGGCAATGGAAAAACTGCGCGTGGCATACACGGTCATCGCACCGACTCAGGCAACCGTCTGGACCGCCAAGGATCTGGGTCTGTTTGCCAAACACGGGCTCGACGTCGACTTGGTGTTGCTCGTCGGTGCGCCGCTGGCGATCGCCGCCCTGGTTTCGGGGGAAACACCGATCGTCCACGCCGGAGCCTCCGCCGTGGTCACCAGCAACCTGCAAGGTTCAGGCACCGTCCTGATTGCGGGCGGAGCCAATCGTTTTCCCTACGTGCTTTTCGTCACCGATGAGATTAAACGAGTGGAAGACTTGAGAGGCAAGAAATTCGGCGTAAGCCGCATCGGCAGCGCCGATCATGCGGCGGCCGTCACCGTCTTTGACAAACTCGGCATCAAAGAAACCGAAATCACCTATGTGCAAGCCGGCAATATTCCAGCGCGCTTGGCGGCCATGCAGGGCAACGCGCTACAGGCAAGCTTGTTGCAGGCCCCGGAAACGCTAAAGGCTAAAGAAATCGGTTTCCGCGCGCTGCTCGATTTCACCAAGCTCGACGTAGAATGGCAGCAAAATGGCGTCGCCGTTACGCGCGACTACATCAAAAAAAGGCCCGACACCGTGCGCCGCTTCTTGAGAGCCTATGTCGAGGGCAGCCATTACAACCTGACCAATGCCAAGGGTGCGCAGAAGATCCTGCAAAAATATCTCGCGATCAAAGACGAAAAGTCCGTCGAGGAAGCTTACAACGAAATCGTCGTCAAGCTGACCAGGCGCGTGCCCTATCCGACCGAGCCCGGCATCCAGCTTTTTCTCGATCAACTAAAAGTGAAAAATCCAAAAGCCGGCCAGGCCAAACCGAGTGATTTTACCGACGTCAGTTTTTTGAAGGAACTCGAGAGCAGCGGTTACATCGACAAGCTCTATAAGTAAACGTGTGCGAAACCCGAACGACGAACGATTCGAAGGGAAACGCTGCTCGCAAAGAGTGCGGCGCGCCGCGTCCGTGTCTCACGATTGAACTCCCCGGGATTCCAGCTGCAACGCTAAAACCCGTATGATATAGCCTGACGCGATTTCGCTGCAGCCGCGGAATAAGTAAACCGATCCCAAGCCATGGCCCAAACGCAAAACGATAGCGTTATTCGAGTCGAAAACGTCTGGAAAACTTTCCAGACCACAGATACCGACAAAGTCGGTGCGTTGGAGAACGTCTCTCTC
>DATLCH010000334.1:0-3835 GCA_035526465.1 Candidatus Limnocylindrales bacterium
ACGAGCGCTGGATGATCTCGTCCTTTACCGCATCATCGTTGATTCATTTGAGCTTGATTCCACTGGCAGGCCTGCTGATACACGCCAAACCACTCAAGCCGGTCAACATGCCCGTGGAGTTGATCGAGCTACCACGCGTTGAGCAGCCGAAAAAAGTTGAGGTCGTGCCACCGCCACCGCCACTACCACCGGTGCCAAAACCGAAATTGCAGAATGTCACCGGACCGAAATTGTTATCCAAGCCGGTTCTTGACGCCAGTCCACTGCCGCCGACCGGCAACACAAAAGAACCCGTCAAAGAAACACCCATCGCGGAACCGCTTGCAGCGCTGCCGGATAACGCCAACGCGGCCAAGGCCGGTTGGAACGCCGGTACGCCGGCCACTCAAGCCGAGGGCAGTACCGCTGGCGCCGGCAATCTTTTCGGCAAGGGCGATGTCGGGATAGTTGGCGGCAGCGGCGTTGCCGGTGGCGGTGGCGGCACCGGGGCATCAGGCCTCGGACGCGGCGCTGCAGGCGACGGCACCGGCGGCGGCGCTGGCTCAGGAGAAGCGCTCTCTGGTATGGCCAAACCCCTCGGCGGCTATCAAGTCAAGCCGCGCTATCCCGAATCCGCCAAAAGAATTGGGGCTCAAGGCGTGACGACGTTACGAGTTCGGGTACTGGAAACCGGTCGGGTGAGCGAAGTGTTGGTCGAGCAAACCGCCGGTTTTCGTGATCTCGATATCGCCGCGACCGAAGCGGTCAAAAAATGGCTCTTTGAGCCTGCGCGTCGAGGCAAAGAAGCGGTCTCGGTATGGGTCTTATTGCCGGTCAAATTCGAGTTGCACTAGGAAACGCCGTGGCCGAAACACTTATGCATTGCGCCGCCAAATCAACAGCAGAGCCGTCGATCCTCGCTCCGGCAGCGAAAAAACCGCGCGTCGAAAGCGCCCACCTATTTCAAGGCAACAACGAGATCGTCATCGTGCATCAGAAGGAGGAATACAACCTGCGGATCACCAAAAACGGCAAGCTCATTTTGACCAAGTAATATTCTCGATCCAGCCAGCCATCCAGTCTTCCGGACACGGAAAGCCAGCCGATCAAGCAATCTGACTTCACGGAGGATAGGATGAGTCGGCAACAAAAACGCGCAATCGCAAGACAAAGCGAGAAGACGGCATTTCAAAAAATCTGTCTCGCCGCCGGCGAGGGGATGAGCAAAGCACTGGCGTTCAGCTTCGCGCTGGCGAGCCATGCGGTGGCGGCCGAGCCCAAGCAGGACGAACCCATTAACCTGCCGCCGGTAGTCGTCGAAGACCAAAGCAGTCCCTACATCGTTCCGCAGTCCTCGCTCTCGAAGTTTCCCGAGCCACTAATCGACGTCCCGCAATCGATCACCATCGTGCCGGAGAAACTTCTCGAGGAACAGGCTGGTACGACATTGCGCGATGCGCTGCGGAACGTGCCTGGTATCACCGCCACAGCGGGCGAAGGCGGCGGCGCCCAGGGTGATGTTTTCACGCTGCGTGGCTTCAATGCGCGCAACGATATGTATATCGATGGGGTGCGCGACTCCGGTTCCTATTTTCGCGATTCATTTAATTTCGACTCCGTCGAGGTGTTGAAGGGACCGTCTTCAACCTATTTCGGGCGCGGTTCCACCGGCGGTGTGATTAATCAGGTCAGCAAGACTCCCCGGCTAGACTCGAGCTACAATGGCGATTTTACCGCCGGCGGCAACATGTACTTGCGCGGCACCATCGACGTCAATCAACCGATCCCGCAATTACTTCCCAACGCCGCCTTCCGTATCAATCTGATGGCCCATAGGGACGACGTCGTGGAGCGAGACAAGATCGAAGTCAAGCGGTTCGGTCTTGCTCCGTCAATTGCATTCGGTCTGGGCACACCGACGCAGGTGACGTTGAGCTACCTGCTGCAACACGAAGACAATATTCCTGATTACGGATTCCCATACCTGAATGGCCGACCACTGCGCACCGATCGCAGCAACTTTTATGGATTATCAAAGGACGACAACGAAGATACGACCGTGAATATCGGGACACTCCGCGTGAATCACCAATTCAATGACATGTTCAGCCTGCACAATACGCTGCGTTACAGCAACGTTGACCGTGAGTCGGCGGTTACCAACCCCACAGCAGTCCCCCCGAATCTTAACCGGATGCGGCCGCAACGCGATACTCAGGAAAGTATCTTGAGCAATCAAACCGATCTCACGGCAAAGTTCTCCACCTATGGCTTAAACCACACCGTCACGACCGGGCTGGAAGTGGCGCGCGAGACTTTCGATTTGATCCGCTGGGCCAGTGTTGGTCCCAACACAACGATCAACAATCCCAACGATAGTCAACCGCCAAGCCCGAAGACGCTGGCTGCGAAATCGGATACCAGCGCGTTAAGCTTTGGCATCTACGCCGCGGACCAGATCAAACTCAATCAGTACTTCGATCTGGTCGGCGGTGTCCGTTGGGACTACTTCGACGCCCAAGTTAAGGATGACTTCATTAACGATAAGCGAAAACAAATCGACAGAGAGTGGAGTTATCGAGGCGGCTTGGTATTTCACCCGACTGATTGGCAGAGTTATTATTTTTCTTACGGCACGTCGTTTAATCCATCCGCCGAAGGTGTCGCCCTCACTGTTGCGACCAACAACACCCCGCCGGAAAAAAACGAGATCTTTGAAGTCGGCGCCAAGTTGAATTTCTTCGGCGGCGCTCTGAGTTTCCAGGGCGCGGTATTTCGCATCGACAAAAAGAATGCGCGCACGCCGAATCCGATTGATCCGCTTGGCCCCAACGTCGTAACCGGTAAACAGCGATCACAGGGCTTCGAGATCGGGCTGACCGGCCGCCTCCTTCCGGGCTTGAATGTTTTCAGCGGTTACACCTTTCTTGATACCGAGATACTCAAGGATAATACCATTCCGAGTAATGTTGGTAACCAAATCCAAAACGTGCCGAAGAACAGCGCCAACGTTTGGATCACCTACGACTTCCTGGAAAAATGGCAGATCGGCGGCGGCCCATCCTATGTCGACAGCCGATACTCCAATAACGCCAATACCAATCGCGTCCCGGGATTTGTCAAATGGGACTCCACGGTCGCGTACCAGATCACCAAGAATATTCAGTTTCGGGTTAACGCGATCAATCTGACCAACCAGCTTTATTTCGATAGCATCTCCGGTTCGAAGGCTATTCCGGCTGCCGGACGCACGTTCCTCGCAGGAGCCAATTTCAAGTTTTAAGGTTCGAAAAAATGATCGTCCAAGTTCCCAATATCCTGAATCCCGAGCAGATCGCGCGCTGCCGTGAATCGATGAATCGAGCGACGTGGATCGACGGCCGGATAACTGCGGGGTATCAGTCAGCCGCAGTCAAGGACAACCGCCAATTGCCGGAAAACAGTCCGGAGGCAAGGGAACTCGGCGAGATTGTAATGGCGGCGCTGGAGCGCAGCCCGCTGTTTATTACCGCGGCGTTGCCGCTGCGGGTCTTCCCGCCGCTGTTCAACCGCTACGAGGGCGGCGCAAGCTTCGGCGCTCATCTCGATAATTCGATTCGGCAAATTCCCGGGACCCCGTATCGCATTCGCACCGATATATCGGCGACGCTTTTTCTCAGCGCGCCCGAAGATTACGACGGCGGCGAGCTGGTCATCGACGATGTCTACGGCGCCCATGCCGTAAAGCTCAATGCCGGCGACATGGTGGTCTACCCGGCGAGCAGCCTGCACCACGTCAACCCGGTGACCCGCGGCGTGCGCCTCGCGTCGTTTTTCTGGGTGCAGAGCATGGTGCGCGACGACGGCAATCGCACCC
>DATLCH010000348.1:0-3872 GCA_035526465.1 Candidatus Limnocylindrales bacterium
TTGGTCAGGTTATGGAAGCGCTGATCGGCATCGACGCGGTCATTCACCTGGCGGCGATTCACAATCCCAACATCGCCACTGCACCGCTGGTCTATCAAACCAATGTGGTCGGCACTTTCAATGTACACCATGCCGCGTATCGTCTCGGCGTCAAACGGGTCGTCAGCGCCAGCAGCAACGCCATCGTCGGGTGGAGCTACAGCGAGCGCTTCGAACCCGACTACCTGCCGATCGACGAAGATCATGCGCTGCGTCCGGAAGATGTTTACGGCTTGTCGAAACAGATCGGCGAAACCATTGCGCATAGCTACGCCCGCAAAGATGTGGAAACAATAATTCTCCGCCCGAGCGGCGTGGTCACGCCGGAAGAACTGATCGAATTAAAAAAAGCCGGTGGACGCACAGCCACATCGTTTCAGGCTTTCAGTTATATAGACGCCCGCGACCTCGCCTTAGCGTTCCGACTATCCGTCGAAAAATCATTACCAAGCGGCACGACCTTGTTCGTCGTCGCCGACGATAGCAACGTCGCCGAACCGCTGTGCGATTTATTGCCACGGCTGCGTCCATCGATTGGCGATAAAGCTCGGTCGCTTATCGGCACGAAAGGCGCTTATTCCAACGCCCGCGCCAAAGCGCTGCTCGGTTGGCAACCGCAACATTCCTGGCGCACTTAAAGAATTAATAATGAAACGTCGTGCCACACTGCTGGTCCTCGTAGTGATAGTTGCTTGCGTCGTCCCGCCGGTCGAGACGGCAGAAATTTCCACCAAGCATACAAACGAATGGGCCGGTTTGATCAAAGGCGCGGTCAGTGAAGGGCAAGTCACCGTCTATGCCACCAACGGCTTCGAGCCTCTCTTCGATGCTTTTCAAAAACGCTTTCCCGAGATCAAATTCAACGGAGTCATCGGCCGCGGCAATCAATTGGCGCCAAAGATTCTCGCTGAGCGGCGCGCCGGCAAATTTCTCGCCGATGTTTACCTCGGCGGCATCGGCACGCCGTACTCGGTTTTTTACAAAGCCGGCATGCTCGAGCCGATTGAGCCGCTACTCACGGTCGCCGAAGTGACCGACAAATCGAAATGGTTCCAAGGCCAGTTTCACTATGCCGATAATGACGGCCGCTATATCTTTATTTTTGAATTCGCTCTCCGCGCCGACATTGCTTATAACCGCCAACAAGTCCGCCCCGACGAAATTGCTTCGTACTGGAACCTCGTCGAGCCCAAGTGGCGCGGCAAGATCGTCGCCATCGAGCCGCATCAGACCGGCGTCGCCACCGGCAGCAGCTTGAGCTTCTTTTACTACCATCCCGAGCTCGGCGCGGATTTTTTACGCCGGCTATTCGGGCAGATGGAGCTGACGTTTTCCCGCGACACCCGCCAAATGCTCGATTGGCTCGCTGTCGGTAAGTTTTCTCTAGCGCTGTTCGCGAGCGATGCCGACGTCGCGGTCCGTCAGGGATTGCCAATTGGCCGGTTCGCTCCTGGAAGCTTTAAGGAAGGAGCCTACGGCCGGCCGCAACGCGGCACGGTGTCGGTTTTTAACCGGGCGCCCCATCTGCAAGCGGCCAAACTGTTCGTCAATTGGTTGTTGTCGCGGGAAGGCCAGCATACTTTTCAAAATGCCTTTGCCGACGACTACTCGCTTTCAGTCCGCGAGGACCTGTCTAAAGATCACATTCCCGCCGCTTATCGTCTCGGCCGGAGCGAAAAATTTTTTCCTGCTTACCGGCCGGAATACATTGATACCAAACCCGCTCTCAAAGTAATCGACGAAGCTCTGAAGAAATAATTCTAACCGGCCCGGGAACGGGAAGAACGAGCGGACTCTCAGCTAATTTAATCGCCGCCATTTCACGCACCGTCGGCGCCGCACTTTGCAAACACGCGGTATGCTGCGATCGGATTTATTCGTTTGACGACGCACACGCTCCCGGTAGAATGACCGCCGCACCAGCCAGCGCGTTGCAAGAAGCGTTAAGCATGAACAAAATGTCAAATCGCGTTCCCGTTGTACTTGCACCGATCGCGGCGCCTTCTTGCTCGCGGCAGGATTGGCTCACGGCGCCTAAAACTTCGGAATGCTTCGACCAAAGGAGTCAAATCATGCGCCGAATTTTTCATGCTCTTTTGTTGATGGCCGTCGCCGTACTGCTGCTTAACGGCCCTGTCCTCGCCCAGACCATCAAAGTTCCTTACGTTTCGATTTCAGGCTTTCAAGCGCCGCTCTATCTCGGTGAACGCGCCGGCCTATTCAAGAAAAACCAGTTGGACGCGCAGCTGATTTACATGCCCGGCGGCTCGTTGATCGTGCAAACTCTGCTCTCGGGCGATGTCGGCGTCGCCAGCCTGGCGCCGCCCTCGGCGGTGAGCGCTTGGGCCAAGGGCGCCGAACTGGCCATCGTCGCCGGCGGCATAGAGCGGGCGCTGAACGTGCTCATGGTCAATCCGAAGATTAAAAGAGTCGACGAGCTCAAGGGCAAGCGTGTCGCGATCAGCCGCTTCGGCTCGCTCTCCGATGTCTCGCTGCGCGACGCCCTGGCGTATCACAAACTCAAAAATCAAGATATCGTGATCGCGCAAATGGGCGGTCTCGGCGAACGCATGGTCGCGCTTACCTCGGGTATTGTCGATGGAGCGATCTTGAACGTCGATCAAGTTTATCAAGCAGAGAAACTCGGCTTTCAGGTGCTCATCGACATGCGCAAGCTGCCGCTCAACTATTCGACCCAAGGCATCGTCGTCAGCCGCGAATTCCTGCGCACACAGCGCGGCGTGGTGAAACGATTTTTGAGAGTCTATATCGAGGGCATCAAACTTTTTAAGACCGACAAGGAGTTGTCGATCGACACCTTGGGTCGCTACATCAAAACCAACGACCGAGAAGTACTGGCAAAAACCTATGACTTTTACCGCGAAGCATGGGAGAGCTTGCCGACGGTCAGACGCGAAGGTATCCAGCAAGCCTTGGACAGCATCCACGAGGGCAAGAATCCCAAGCTGAATCTCGATAGCTTGATCGACAATTCGCTCATCCAGGAGCTGGAAAGAGAAGGCTTCTTAAGAGAGCTTTACCCCGAGGGACTCAAGCGTTGAGCATCGCATTGGGGCGTAACTAATCGCGCAACATTCCGCTCCGCGATGTCCGCGCAAGCCGGTATCCGGGCCAGGAGAACGCAAATGTCAAGCAGCTTTCCGCGTCCGCGGGAAGCATGCAACGATGACTTCGGCGTTTGACACCTCGCCTACCCGCTAGTTAGATAACAACGAGTGAACTCATCGACTGAGGTAACAACATGCTCAAACCCATCGGCCTGATCGAGGGCCACTACGAATGCCGCTCGTTGGACGAAACCCTGCCGGTCTTTACCGATCTGTTGGCGATGGAAGTCGTCGAACGCAATGCCAAACAAGCCACCCTCAAACATCCCAACACCGACTGGCGTCTGATCGTTCATGAAAGCGGTGCCAACGCGCCGGAGAAAACCTTCGACAACCATTACGGTTTTCGCGTCGCCAGCCACACCGAAGTCGAAGCTGCGTGGCAATATCTCGAAGCGAATAAAGATAAATATCGCTTGAGCAAAATCACTAAACCACAGAGCGCCCACTTCGCCTACTCGGTCTACTTCCACGAGCCCGGCGGCAATCATTTGGAGATCGAATATTATAATCCCGGCAGTGCCCTACACGGCCGCGGTCACACCGCCGGTCACTGGGACAAGCCGCTCACGGCAGAACGCTTTCCCGACCGCGGCTATATACCTCAGGCGTTAACTCACGGGACCCTGCAGTGCGATGATCTGGGAAAAACCAGAGCGTTTCTCATTGAAGTGCTCGGCCTCGATGATGCAGGAGGCATGAGCG
>DATLCH010000350.1:0-5543 GCA_035526465.1 Candidatus Limnocylindrales bacterium
CAAGGCGCATACCATATCAATGCTGGCGAAGGTTCGGTCGACATCTTTCTGCACGATTTCGATTTCCCTACGGAAAAAATTAAAGGTTATCCGGTGCGGATTTTGCTCCAGGGAAACACCGTTGCTCGCATCGAGGTGCTCCCGAGCAAGACCGAGAAGTTCGATCTGGAACTCGAGCCGGAAGTTGTCACAGGCCTGTATCAGCGGATTTGGCAAGAACGGCGGGTTGTCAAGTTGGGCGAAGTTCCGCCGCTTCTCGTCAAATCGATTCTTGCCATAGAAGACGAGCGGTTTTTTCATCATATGGGTGTCGATCCGATCGGGATCTTGCGAGCAATGCTGGTCAATCTGCGTCATTTAAGCCTACAACAAGGCGGCAGTACCTTGACGCAGCAGTTGATGAAAAATTTTCTGCTCAGCGACGAACGGACGCTAAGCAGGAAATTTCCCGAAGCGGTGATGGCGTTGATCGCCGAGCGTAAGTATCCCAAAGAAGTGATCCTCGAGAACTATCTTAACGAAATTTATTTGGGCCAGCGGGGTTCGCAGGGCATATCGGGAGTCTGGGAAGCGGCGCAATTTTACTTCTCCAAGCCGCTCTCCGAACTCACCGTCGGCCAAACCGCGCTGCTTGCCGGCCTTATCCGCGCGCCCAATCGCCTGTCGCCTTACCGCAACGCCGAAGCCGCCACCAAGCGGCGCAATGTAGTCCTGGCGAAACTGCTCGACGACAAGATTATCAACAAGAGCCAATATGAGGCTGCACTCAAAGAACGGTTGCCCCAACGCGCTTTGGTCAAAGTAACTAACGAAGCGCCGTTCTATGTCGATTATTTGCGTCGGGAACTCGAACAGAACTATGCGAAAGATGTCTTGGAAAAAGACGGCCTGCGGATTTTCACCGGGCTCGATCTGCGCATTCAAAAGATTGCTGAAAAAGCTCTGACCGAAGGTTTGGCGAAACTCGAAGCATCTCATTCGGCGCTCAAAAAGAAAAGCGCCGAAGAGAGCTTGGAAGGCGCCATCGTAGTGATCCGGCCGCAGACCGGCGAAATCAAAGCGATGGTCGGTGGCCGTAACTATCAGAAGTCGCAGTTCAATCGCATTTTCCAAGCTAAGCGGCAAGCGGGATCTGTATTCAAACCGTTTGTTTTCCTCGCGGCTTTTATGCATGGCGGCCAGAGCGGCATGCAGTATTTCTCCGATACTGTGGTAAATGACAGCCAGTTTACCTGGACCTACGATCGCGGCCAGTCGTGGCAGCCGAATAATTACAATAATGATTATTTCGGCGCGGTCACCGTGCGTCGGGCGTTGGAGAGTTCACTCAACTCCGCCACTGCGCGGGTGGCTCAAGATGTCGGCATTCGGCGCGTGCGCGAAGTCGCCCGGCGATTGGGCATCGAAAGTCCCTTGCCGGCGGTGCCGTCGTTATCGTTGGGCTCTGCCGAAGTGACGCCGCTCGAAGTTGCCGTGGCGTTTTCAACTCTCGCCAACGGTGGCGTGCGCGCGCGTTCAGTAGCCGTCAAACATGTCATGGACCAGAACACCAAGGTCCTCGAGAAGCGCGACGTCAAATTGGAACAGGTGATTACACCTAGTTTGGCTTACACCATGAATCAGCTCCTTAAAGGCGTGATGGACCGTGGCACCGGCGCGCCGGCGCGCCGGTGGGGCTTTACCCGCCCGGCGGCTGGAAAGACCGGTACGACTAACGATTACAAGGATGCTTGGTTCGTCGGTTACACGCCGGAATTGCTCGCGGTAGTCTGGGTAGGCTACGATGGACCGGCAAAGATCGGTTTATCGGGCGCCGAGGCGGCGTTGCCGATTTGGACAGAATTTATGAAAGCCGCGACTGCGAATACGCCGGTGACCGATTTTCCGGCGCCGCTCGTGCCGAAGAGCGAGACGCCCGAGGTGACACCGCCGGAAAAATGCGGCTCGGCGACGCGCGAAGGTGAACTCCCGGGCGAACCTTGCCCAGCGACGCCGGTCAAAGCTGCGGAGCCGGTTTAGTCTTAATAATGATTGTCTCAACTCAGAGTCGCAGTAAGTTTTTTGCCGGTTGCGCCATTGCACTTGCCCTAGGCTCGAGCTGTGCGCCGCAGCGGCCCTATCGAACGCCTTTACCACCGAGCGGCGCAACGGCGCCAAGCACCGGCATTAGCCGACCACCACCGCTACCGTCGACTGAGCCGCCGGTGGAAACGTCGCGTAAGCCGTTGCCGCAAGAGAGCAAGATTCGTGAGCAAGACATCCGCGCGACCCCGTCATCGCCGGCAGGGCCGAAAGATCTGAAAGAAGCGGGCAAGCAGGCAAGCATCAATGAACCGCGCAGTTCCAGCGAAACGACGCCAGTTTCCCCGCCGCTTGCCGACGATAGTTCGTTGCTGGCGAAGATTGTTCCCGGGATAACGCCCCAGAGGGCGGCTTCTTTGCGGCTAACGGAGGAGGGCCGCAAGCTGCTTGACGCAGGCGATCCGGCAAAAGCGATGACCCGCCTTGAACGGACCATCGTCATCGACTCAACCAACGGGTATGGCTATTTTTATTTAGCCAAAGCGCAGCATCGCTTGGGACATCATCAAGAATCGCTCAATCTACTTGAAGTGGCACAGTCACGCCTTGGCGGTGAAGCATTTTGGATGTCTGAGTTACACGCACTGCGCGGCGAGAATTACCGGGCGCTCGGACAGATGCAGAAAGCCGAGAGCAGTTATCATCAATCTTTGCGTCTCAATTCCGGCAACCGAACTGCCAGCGATGCGCTTGCCCGCATTGCCGGCGATACTCCCGCTGTCACTAAATAGTTTGCAACCTCCATGTTGGTTCTAGGAGTTGAAACGTCTTGCGACGACACCGCCGCGGCGCTGCTACAAGACGGTAAGACGATTCTTGCGAACGTAGTCTCGTCGCAGGACCGCGTCCATGGGCCCTATGGTGGCGTGGTGCCAGAGCTGGCGTCACGGCAGCATATCCAGAATATTTTACCCATCGTCGACGGTGCCCTGAAAAGCGCGGGCGCGACTTTAGCCGATGTCGATGGTTTTGCCGTGACTTACGGACCGGGTTTGGTCGGCTCTTTGCTGGTCGGCATATCGCTCGTCAAAGGCATGTCATTTCGCACCGGAATTCCCTTTGTCGGCGTGAACCATCTGGAAGCGCACCTTTTGGCGATTCATCTTGAAGACGATGTGCCGTTTCCTTACATCGCGTTGCTCGCTTCCGGCGGACACACCTTGCTCTACCATGTCAAGGGCGTTGGGCAGTATGTTCATCTCGGCGGAACGCGCGACGATGCCGCCGGTGAGGCCTTCGACAAAGTGGCGAAAATGATGGGATTGGGTTATCCCGGTGGTCGTATCATCGATAATTTGGCCAAAGCCGGCAACCCCAAGGCGGTGCGTTTCCCCCGGGCAAGATTTAAGAACAGCTCGTATGAATTCAGTTTCAGCGGCATTAAAACCGCTGCATGGCATTATCTCAAACAGCAGGGAGAATCGCAGTGGCAAGCGCATCAGGCGGATATCGCCGCGAGTTTTCAAGAAGCGATCGTCGATATGTTGGTTACCCCGACTATTAGAGCCGCGGCGGCTAACGCAGTTAAACGTATCGTTCTTTCCGGCGGTGTTGCGGCGAACAGCCGGTTGCGCGCGAAGATGACAGAAAAGGGTGGGAGCGAAGGTGTGCAGGTGTTTTGTCCCGCCCCGAAGTTTTGCACGGATAATGGGGCGATGATCGCACTGACCGGTTATCACTGGCTTAAGCGCGGCCGAAAAGACGGTTACGATCTCAACGCCGACGCCGATCTGACCCTCTAACACTTTCTTAGAAGTGAATTGCGATAAGCGCTGCTGAGGATGCCGACCCTCTATGAAGAAGTGCGCGCGATGCTGCGCGATAGCGAGTTTCGGCCGCGCAAGAGCCGCGGCCAGAATTTTTTGATCCACGAGCATGTCATTGACGCGATTCTGCGCTTGCTCGATTTGCAGCCGGGTGACGAAGTCGTCGAGATCGGACCGGGCCTCGGATTTGTCACGCGCCGTTTGGTCGAGCGCGCACAGAAGGTGTGGGCGGTGGAAATCGATGAACTTCTGGCGCAACGACTGGTCGCTGGGGAACTCGGGACAAGCGGAAGGTTTCATCTGATCTACGGCGACATTCTCCAAGTGAGATTGCCGGAGCTATTGCCGAGCACGAAAGTAAAACTCGTCGGCAACCTGCCATACAACATCGCCACCGAAGTGCTGTTTCGAATTTTCGACTGGCGCGAGCACTTCAGTGCGCTGGTGCTGATGGTGCAAAAAGAAGTAGCCGACCGCATGATTAGCGATCCAGGCTCGAAGTCCTACGGCACGCTGTCGGTATGGTGCCAAGTGCACGCGCGTATCAGCGAAAAAATTGACGTCTCGTCCGAAGCCTTTTATCCACGCCCGAAGGTGCGCTCAACGATTCTAAAAATAGAACTGCTGCCGGAGCCTCTGGTATGCGAAAAGAATCTCCCGGTGCTAAAAGGGCTGGTACGCGCCGCCTTTGGCCAGCGCCGGAAAACTTTAAGTAATGCAGTAGGATCTTGGCTTACCTGCGCGCGCGAGGAAATAGACGAACTCCTGGCGATCCACGGTATCGACCCTAAACGGCGCGGTGAGACTCTGAGTGTCAACGAATTTAGCAAACTGGCGCAAGCGATTCGGCAGAGTGGATTGCTCGCAGCCACTGCGTGAGCATTGGCGTCATTGTAGTCAATCCGTCCTGTCATTCAGTTTTACATACTACGAAGGCCAAACACTCATTTCAGGTAAACCCACATTCTGTAATTGATCGCTGGCGACTCACTATGCCCGAACTCCCCGAAGTCGAAACTGTCTGCCGCAGCTTGCGGCCCCATCTCGTCGGACGAAAGATCAATCGCATCGAAGTGCGCGAGCGGCGTCTGCGTTTGCCGATTGATGTCAGGCAAATCGATTTGTTGACGGGAAAGCGCATTGAATCGATCGATCGAGTTGCCAAATACATTTTGTTTGGTCTCTCAAACAGCGCCGTGTGGCTGTTCCACCTGGGGATGTCCGGCAAACTTATTTGCACTGGTGCGAATATACCGTGCCAGAAGCACGACCATATTGTCGTCAGTTTGGACGACGGCCGGCAAATGCGTTACCACGACCCACGCCGATTTGGGCTTGCCGTCGTTACTCATGTTGACGAGCTTGCAGATCTGCCCCAGCTACGCGATCTCGGAGTCGATCCGTTCTCCGTGAGGCTTACCGGCGAGTATTTGTTCAGTTTCACCCGCGCGTCCGACCGGCGTATACGCGATCTGTTAATTGATCAACAGATCGTCGCCGGGCTCGGTAACATCTACGCCAACGAAGTGCTCGCTGTAGTGCGCGTCAAGCCGACGACGCGGGCTTGGCGTTTAACGCGTAAACAGGTGGACGCGATCGCCGCCGCTATTCCTGAACTACTGCATGACGCGATCCAATGGTGTGGCACGTCGTTCTCGGACTATCGCGACGCGGACGACAAGTCGGGAGAATTTC
>DATLCH010000364.1:0-10185 GCA_035526465.1 Candidatus Limnocylindrales bacterium
ATCTTTGCCGTAAACGTGAACCTCCACGGTATTTTTCTGTGTGGCGTTGAGCATCTCATGGATGTCGTTTTCCGGCGCTATCAGCGTCGAGACCATGCCCGCTTTGTTGCGAGTGATCGAGGTTGCTGTTAGGTCGGCGTAGCCTTCCTTGCCGCCGTCGTCGCGCCGGGTGAAGCGGGTTTCTTGCAATTCGTTTTCGACTACGCCGACCAACCCCCACGTGTCGTGATTATGCGCCTTAGCACCATCGCCGGGGCCCCAGACGACTGAGGTGACGTTGAAGCCTTGCGCGCGATGTAGCATGTAGCGGCCATAGGTCTTGCCGCCATGGCGTTTGAACTGCGCTTCGATGCAATCGGGATTGTTGACGAGCTCGGCAAGCAGTGGTTTTGCGACGGCAACGATTTTCTCTTGCTCGTGGTAGCGTTCGGTGATGCTGGTGAGATCTCTGATAAATTGTTTTAGCGAGTAGGCCATCAGTGGGTGTGCTCCAAATGCATAGGGGCGGGTAATAAACCCGCCCCTATCGACTGTTATGTTTATTCAGTGTTTTCAGGCCGCTTGTTTTTGCACGCGCGGCAGTTTCGAGGCATCGATATCGTAGAGCCGGCAGACGTTGTCGCAAACCACTTTGCGCTGGGTTTCTTCCGGCAGATGACCGAGATCGCGTTGAATAATCTTGATCGAGTTCGGCCACGTCGAATTGGGATGCGGGAAATCGTTGGACCACATGATGTTGTCCTGGCCCCAGAAGGCGAGGTTCTCGCCGCAGACGTGATCGTTGAAAAAGCACGCGAAAATCTGCTCCTTGATGTAGCTGCTTGGGTTGCGTGAAAAGGCCGGCGGATTCTCCTTCTTGAAGCGGTTGTAGTAATAGTCCCATTGCTGGAAGATCCAGGGCATCCAGCCGGATTCGTTTTCCACGGATACGACTTTGAGCTTGGGATGTCTTTCGAAGACGCCGCAGAAGATTAGCTCGAAGAGCGCATTGGCGATGTCCATGAGCTTCAAGTTGACGCTGCCGCGATAGCGCTCGACGCCCTTGCGGTTTTTATCTTTATTGTAGCTGTGACCGGTCAGGATGTGCAGGCTAACGGGCGCATCGAGATTGGCGCAGGCGGCCCAGAACTTTTCATAATGATCGGAGGTGAACGGGATATCTTTGTGCGGTGCCTGCCAGATGATCGCGCCTTTCAACCCGGCCTTGTGGCAGCGCTCGAGTTCTTTGATACCATTGTCGACATTGTAAACCGCGACTGCAGGAATGCCGATCAGCCGGGTCGGGTCGGCGCTGCAATAGTCGATCAGCCAATCGTTGTAGACGCGAAAGCATTCTTCCTGCAAACCGGCGTCGTCGATGCCGAACAGATCAAGACCCAAGGTTGGATAAAGCACTTCGGCGCTCAAGCCGTCAGCTTCCATCTCCCGCATCCGTGCTTTGGGATCCCAACCGCCGGCATGTTGCTGGAAGCCCTCGCCGACCTGATGCGGCGGGAAGAGCGGCGCAGCGTCGCGGTATTTTTCCGACACGCCTTTTTTCCACAAGTCGACCGGTTCCATAACATGAGAGTCGGATGAGATGATCAGGTCGCTAACAAAAGCCATTGGACGATCCTCCTTATCGGATTAGGTCTAAGATATAGGGCACCTTAATAGATACGCGGCGCTACTGTCAATTAGTCCACCGCCGTCTGGAGCGACGGCGTGATGGAGTCATGGGATGGCGGGATCTAAGCTTTATCTTAGGACTACGCTTTACTTACAAGACTCCAGCGCTCCACTACTCCAGTCATTCCCGCGCTGGTTTGCGCCAGACTGATGCCAACCAGGGTTGCTGTTCACGCGGTAGGCCGGTCGGCCGGTAGTAGTGGCGGATTTCTCCAAAGCCAGCGCCGGTCACCAGTTCGCGCCAGGTTGGCCAATCAATGTAGACGCCATAGCGCTGACCTTGCCAGCCTTCCCGGTTGTCGCCGCGCGGGTTGGAGCTGAACAGTACGCCGTCCGGTTTCAATGTCGCGTAGAGTTCTTTCAATACGCGCGGCAGTTCCTGGCTCGGTACGTGAAAGAGCGAGGCGTTGGCGAAGATGCCGTCGAAGTAGTCGGCGGGCAATTCGAGCTTAAAGAAGTCCTGATGCCACACTTCGCAGCCAGTGAGTTCGCGCGCCATTTCGACGAAACGCGCCGAACCATCGAGGCCGACAGGCGTGTGACCCAAATCTTTTATAGACTTCAAGTCGCGCCCGGGACCGCAGCCGAAGTCGAGAATGCGAAACGGCGGCGTGCCGACCAAAGCTTGCAACAACGCTTCGATGTTTTGGCTGACGTCATGGTCGCGCGTGTCGCGCCAGAAAACGTCGGCCCGCTGATCGTAATGACCGACGGTGACGGCGGATGCCTTGGCGAGTTCTTCCTTCGATAGTTTGACAGTCACAATGGCGGAACTTGAGAGCAGTTCGATCGATTGACGGTCGTTTAGCTCACGGCCGGCGCGCGACCACATCTGGATTGATCAGCTTGATTTCTTTGCCGTCGAGATAGTCCAGAATATTGGTGATCGCTTGCTCGTAACGTTCGCGCAAGATTTCGATGGTGGTGTAGCCACGGTGGGACATCAGGATTGCATTATCGAAGCGGCGCAACGCGTGGTCCATCGGCAACGGTTCGATGTCGTAGACGTCGAGTCCGACGCCACCCAATTGCCCGCTCTTGAGCGCATTCAGCATCGCTTGTTCCACCACCAGCGGACCGCGCCCGGTGTTGACCAGAAATGCTCCTCGCTTCATCAGTGCCAGCTCTTTTTCGCCGATCAAGCCACGGGTTTGTTCGCCGAAGTGCACATGGAGGGTGACGATGTCTGATTCGCGCAGCAGGGTTTCCAGCGAGACCGCCTCGGCGCCGACCTCGGCGGCTTTGTCGGCCGTCAACGTACGCGAATAGCCCAGCACGCGGGTATTGAAAGCTTTCATGACGCGCGCGACTTCTCTGCCGATGCGACCGAGGCCCAACACACCGACGGTTTTGCCTTCGAGCAAGGTGCTGGTGGCCGCCGGCCAGAGTTCTTCGCGCATGCGCAAGTTGATTTGCGGTATTTTCCGCACCAGGGACAGGATCAAACCGATGGTGAGCTCCTTGGTCGCCGCGCCGCTGTCGGCGGGAGTGCTGGCAATCACGATACCGCGCTTGGTGGCATTGGCGAGATCAAGATGGACGCTGGTGCGACCGGTTTGTGAAATAAATTTAAGCTTCGGCAGCTGGCTGTATTCGTTGTCGCTTAAAAAAGTTCGTTCGCGCATGAGCAGCAGGGCGTCGAACTCTTGTAAACGCTGCACGATCTTTTCGCTGGAATCGAGCCGTTCGCGCAGCAAGGTTATTTCGGCGCGCGCCTTGAGCTTGGCGTAGGACGGTACGGTGTCGGCAATCTTCTCGAAATCGTCGAGAATGGCGACCTTGAAAGGCGTTGATGCCATGGACCTACCTCGTCGCGGTGACTTCCACTTCGCAAAACTTTCCCTCGGCGGAGTAACCGTCGACGACGATATATTCCAATCTGGGGATTTGCGCGGAAACTCGGTCGGAGAAAAGTTTTTTCAGATTGGCCAGTTCCTGACTGCGGTGAAAGTAAAACGAGACCTGCGCGACCTTGGCCCACGAACTGCCGGCATCGGCCAGGGAACCACTGATGCGTGGCAAAATATTGTCGAACTGCTCGGCCAATGTCGGCAGAACCGTAGTGACACCAGACAGCACCACCACTGAATCGTAGACAAGAAAGCGGATGGGCACGATGGGCGGATCGTACTCGACAATTTGTTTTGCTTGTTCCGCCTGAGATGGGCGCATGGCGATCAGGTCGATGGCAACTTTGGCCGGAGAGTCGAAGTGGTCCGGTGCGATATAGCTCGAGCTGGCGGAGCGGGCCTTGCCGGAGAGCGCCTTTACGCGTTCGTTGCTGCCGCCGTCCCGACTGGCGCGGTCGCGTCCCCACAATCGGCTGCGCACGGTGTTGGCGAGGGAGAGCCCGTCGGCGCGCAGTTCGTGGTCGAAGCGGCGAAACAGCTCGCGCGCTTCGATTGCGGCATCCGCTTCCGGCGCAGCTTCTCCAGAAATCTCGGTAAACTCATGGCCGAGCCATGAGAAGATTCTCTTGCGCATAAAGATCCTTTCTCGATGTGCGCGCGATCCTAGTACACGCTGGAGCGCGGATCAATGACAATTCTACGCTAGCTCGCGAAGGTGGGCATCTACCTTTTTGTCACAACAAACACGAAGTCCTTGATCGCTGTAAGCAGCGACTTTTCGTAAAATGTCATCGACAAGAAGTTGGCTATGCCGAGCCCGGCGATGATCATGATGAAAAAGAATATTAAACCGCCGGATTTTTTCAGCATCTGTTCCCTCGCCTAATCGATCGAAGCCACACGCCTCGCTTGGGTCCCCGGATGCGGCTGTCCGTTGCAATTCATCGATGAGTTTTATAGACGGTTACGGCGTAAGTCCGCAGCAGGTGACTTGCGCCGATTTGTTGCCGGTCGGAGCCGCTTCCCAAATCGCCCGAAGATCCTGGGAGTAGGGATAACGGATGCCATTTTCTTCGAGTATTTTGCCGGTGGCATCCAAGAGATCCTTGCGATTGAACACCATGGTCTCATGGGTCAAGACCCCGGACGAGGCGAATTTGAAACTGACTTGCTCGTCGCGATTGTCACGCAAGAGTTCGACCAAATGGCGCAGATTGCGCACTGGAACGCCATTGATTTCACTGATCACCGAACGATTGGGGTCGTCATAGCCTTTAGTAATTCGATGGGGAAACAGCGGCGACGCGACGACGACAAGCTCCTCGTTATCGAATGCCGGCCGGTCTTGACGCCGGATGACCAATGGACTTGGCCGCCGGCCGAACGCACCGGGCCGTTGGTTGCCGAGTCGTTCGAGGTAGTCCTGGGTCGTCTGCGAAAATACGAACGGCCCAAAAATGAAGTAACGCGGATTGGCATCCAACAGATATGGAATGACCAACTCCCGTTGAGATCCCACCGGCAAATTTACCGACAATAGATCGCCCTTGCGAAACACGGTGAGCGGCAGCAAACCGTTCTTGGCGTACTTTTGCACCAGGTAGGACGCCGAAAGCCGGAGATCGTAACGGATGGCGACTTTTCCGTCGGCGTCGATGGGCGTATCGCCGATTTTGGTGATGACATCCCATTCCTTCAACGGATATTCCGGATTGTCCCGATAAGGCTGCGCAACCATGACGCCATTGACGCCTTTAGGTAAGCCAAGACGCTGGCGCAAGGCGTCGTTCTCGATGGTCTGAATCAAATCGTGAGTTTGCGGTTTGCCGTCGTAAACGCCGTCTTTAACATCGCCGAGAAAATGCTGAATTTCTTCGACGGGAATCAAATAGCCGATGTTCTGCGCATTCTGTATCAGACTAAATACCAACCCAACCAGTCTACCGTCGGAAACCGCCGGTCCGCCGCTATTGCCGAAATTCAGCGCGGCGTCGACCTGGATGCGTAAACCCGTGGCTTGATAGTAGTAGTCGGTAAATTCGATGCGCGAGACGATGCCCTGGGTTACCGAAAGTTCGGTGCCGCCGGTGGGATAGCCATAGACGTTTATGCTGTCTTTGACACGGGGCAACTCCTGTGCGAATGGGAGAGCGCCGCGGTTCTCAAAAAACGTTTCGTCGTCTAATTTCAAAATCGCCAAATCCATTCCCGCGGTCATCGCTTCGACGCGCGCGGGAATATGGCTGGCCGACTGATTTGGTTGCACATAGATCTGACTGGCGTATCGCACTACATGGGCATTGGTGAGGATGCGCCGTCCGTCGATGACAACTCCGGAGCCTTTCACCTGCTGTGGACTGTTGCGAGCCCATGGCCGGAGTAGATCAGGGGCTTGCTGAACGGCGTGAATTTTGACGACCAGATCGCGTATTTGATCTTGCGCCGTCGCCGGGCCTGTCGCCAGGGTAAAGAGCGCGATAATGACCAATCCGATGACGATTCGGCGCATGGGTTCTCCTTTAATAATAAAACTCAGAGCTCAATTGGGTCTCTGATTATATACGAAAAGCTGGCTTATAAGTAAGATACTTCTTTATTGATCGTTTTAATTGATTGCAACACTCTAGTCTTGAACAAGGTTTCTTATGAGTTCCGAAGTTACCGCACTGCTGGCGGCGATCTCCTTTGCCCTTTTTGCCGTCTACGGCTGGCTCGGTCTGCGCCATTCGACTCCGCTGACCGCCACTATCGTTTCCTTGGTCGCACGAACGATCACTCTCGGCAGCGCGGTGATCCTGTTCGGCGGGGTGCCCGGATTCGCGCTGAAAGCGCTGGTCGTCTTCATTATCCTCGGCCTGATGCAGACAGTAATCAGCTTGCTTACCTTCGTGGGGCTGCAAAAGATCGGCACTTCCCGCAGTCAGCCGCTGCGCAACAGCTACCCTTTATGGAGCTCGGTGATCGCCATCACGCTGTTGGGCGAACGCGCCGGTGGCGCGGTCTTACTCGGCACATTGCTCGTGGTCGTCGGTGTGGTGATGATTTCCTGGAAACCGGAGACGGCGCCGCCGAACTATCGCTGGTGGCATATAGTCTACTCGCTGCTGGCGGGATTTCTCGCCGGCGTGGCGTTTCCCTTGCGCCGATACGGTCTGACGATAACCAATGAGCCGGTGTTTTTCAGCTTCATCGTCGCGATCGTTTCGGTGATCGGCACGATCCCGTACACCTTGCGCACGGCGGGCGAACGAAAGTTGATCTGGCATAGACGCGCGGTGGGCGACTTTTTTTTGTCCGGTTTCTTCGAAGCGCTCGGCGCCTTATTCACGCTGCTGGCGCTGACAAGCGGCCGGGTCGTCATTGTTTCTCCGATAGTCGCGACTACGCCGCTGTTCAGTTTGCTGCTGTCGCTGCTATTCTTGCGCGGCAAGGAAAAAATTACCGCGCTCACGGTGCTCGGCACCATCGCGGTGGTTGGCGGGACGATTGCAATCGCGTTGTGGCGATAAATATTCTTGACAGGCAAAGCTCGCGAGCATAACGATTGGAACATCATTCTCGTTCTAATCTGGAATGCGACAGGAGGCAGCATGTGGTATCTAGTTTTGCGCCAGGCGACCAAGCCGCGCGAGCAGTGGACCGTGACTTTGGATCAGCATCTGGTTTGGATGAAACGACAGCACGACGCCGGGAAGATTCTGTTTTCCGGACCGACGACCGATAGGAAATATGGAATCTACGTGATTCGGGCGGATTCCAAGGATGAGGCGTCGCGGATTGCCGGCAGCGATCCCTATACGGCGGCGGGCTTTTGTTCCTTCGAACTGCTCGAATGGGAAATCCATCAGATCATGGGCGCTGGCAATTTTACCGCGGCGGGGTTGGGGCACAAATGACGAATTGGAGTGTTGGTGTCATGGAGTGATCTGGAAATGCGAAGATCAATACGATGCGGAGTTTTCGTTGTTCTTGCCGGTTGCATAAATTTCTCGGTGTTGACTGCTGCTGATGCTCAGTCGGATTGGAAGAAGCAGTGGGAGGCGACGATTGAAGCGGGGCGGAAAGACGGCGAGGTCGTGATCTATGGGCCGCATAATCCGGCGTACCAGCATGTCTGGGCGATTTTTCAAAAATTGTATCCGGAGGTGAAGTTTAATTTTGTGCCGGGCAAGGGGTCGGACCATGTGCAGCGCATCGTCGCCGAGCGGCGCGCCGGCAAGTATCTGGCGGATCTGATCATGGGAGGGTCGTCGACCTATGCCGCATTTACGCCGGGCACTTTGGAGCCGCTCAAGCCGCTGTTGATTCTGCCGGATGTTGCCGACGCCAGTAATTGGTTCGATGGCCGATTTCATTTCGCCGACCCACAGAACAACGCCGGGCTGATCATTTCCGGTGAGATCGGCACGCGCCGCGGTTCGTATAACACGAAGCTGCTCGATCCCAAAGAAGTTCACTCCTGGTGGGATCTGCTGAAACCCCAGTTTAAAGGCAAGCTCGTGACTTTCGATCCGCGTGTGGCAGGCGGCGGTGGCGAGACTTTTATGTTTTTCTACTATACCCCGACGCTTGGCCAAAATTTCATTACACGAATTTTAAGCGAAAGCGATATTCTGATCACTCGCGATCTTCAACAGGGGACTGATTGGTTAGGGCAAGGCAAAGTGCTGTTTCAAATCGGTAGCGGCCAGCCGGTCATGAAGGCAAATAAGCAAGGCTTGCCGGTGGACCTGATGCCTCATGCCATGAAAGAAGGGGACATCATGGGTGGCGGTTCCTGCTGTCTTGCAGTGATGAGCAAGGCGCCGCATCCCAACGCCGCAAAGCTGTTTCTCAATTGGGTTTTGTCCCGCGAAGGACAGAGCGCCTGGCAAAAATACACCGAGGTAAATTCGCTCCGAGTGGACATTCCCAAGAGCGACTTGCCGGCCGACGACGTGCCGCAGAAGGGCGTGAACTATTTCATGCTCAATTCGGCGAAGTACAACGGCATGGAAGGACGTAAGGCGCTGCATCAGATCGTCGAAGACGCGCTGAAGAAGGCAGGCAAGGCGAAATAGCCGCTCTCTGATTCGCCCGAATCCAGGTATTCATCGGATTCGAAACTCTCGGCAACGCTATATTTGCCGAGGCGTTTGAAGACGCAATGCGCCAGAGAGATTGAGTATGGAAAAAATTGGTTTGATTGGATTGGGCAATGCCGGGCGACCCATGGCGCAGCGCATTTTGTCGGCGGGCTACCGGCTAACTGTATTTGATATTGACGCCGCGGCGGTAGCGGCGGTGGCGCGGTTGGGTGCGCAGAGTGCGAGTACGGCGGCGCAAGCCGTGGGCGATATCACAATTACATTGGTACCGTCTTCGGTGGAAGTGAGGAGTGCGGTATTTGGCTCGGACGGCGCCTTCGAGGCGTTGCAGCCCGGCATGGCGCTCGTCGATCTGAGCGGCACCGATCCGGACTGCGCCCGCGAGCTGCAAGAACGCTTACAGGAAAAGCGGGCGACCTTTATCGGCGGGACGATTCATGCCAGCGGCGCGCCGGCGGTGGTCATTCCGACTGGGCAGTTCGCCATCGTCATTGGCGGTACGAAAAATCAAATCGAGCCCACGGCTAAACTTTTGAGCGCGATTGCGCAGACGATCGTCTGCTTGCCGGAACCCTGGATGCCGAAGGCGTTCAAGATCGCAATTATTTTGTATGCAACCACCAATAACATTATCACGGCGGAAATTTGTTCGTGGCTCACCGCCCAGGGAGCCGATCCCAAATTGTTTCTGCAACTCATGCAGAGCACCGGCTCGCCCGCTTCAGCGGCGCGAATGGAAGAATTTATGAAACGCAACAATACCAATGGCGGAGCGCTCAGCAATAGCTATAAAGATTTCCGCCAAGCGTTGAACATTGCTGCGAATCTCGAGATCCCCATGCCATTAACCTCGATGGCCAATCAAATACAGGAGATGGGCCGCGCTGCCGGCTTTAGTCGTTTCAACAGCCCGGCGGCAATGGGTAAACTCTACGAGCTCCTTACCGGAGAAGATCTCAGCGGCGCAACACTGAGGTCTGAAAAACGCATTCCAGAGAGCCGAGAGCCACAAGTGATTTGGCTAGGTGATTGATGTCGGGTGGGTGGGCACGTGCTGCGTCATTGCTAAGTTTTAAGCTAACAAGCGACCGAATCCGGGAACCGGGGCTTTGATGCGCAGCTGCTGCATCACCCACCAAAGCGCCGCGGCTGTCGAGGCGACCACCGGCAGCTGTGTATCGTTTTCCAACTCTTGCACGTAGGCAACCGTGCGCCAGCGGCCTTGCAGAAGCAGGCTCTCGACGCCGGGATTTTCTCGCCAGAGTTCGCGGGCGACTTTGTAAGACGAGTAGTCCGGCAGCTTTACCTGGTCCACCGGTTTGGCAACTTCCATCCCTTTGATTGACGCCACTTTTATGCCGCCGTCTTCATAGTATTTCTGCACGGCCTGGTTGATCGATGCCTTATAAGCCGTGGCGATTACGGTCGATTGGACCTTTAAGTGCTTGAGTGCTTGCACGGTCGCGCTCATCCCGGTGCTGACCGGCAGGCCGACTTGACGCGATAGCGTGGCGATTACTTCCTGCTCGACGGCATAGCCACGTTGGGTACCGAGAGTGATTCCGCCCATCACGATCGCG
>DATLCH010000011.1:0-2838 GCA_035526465.1 Candidatus Limnocylindrales bacterium
TGGAAAAACCAAACGGCCGGAGAATTCGTCCGCCGGTTCGTTTACGAGACCCTGCTTACAAGCGATCCCGGGACGCCGATCGAAGTTTCGTTGCGGCGCCGAAGCTCTCTCAACGACCTCAATGCTTTCATCGGCATCAGACCGAGCTATTGGATTCAACTCCGCGTCAGCGGCCGCGGCATTCGCGTCGGTGAAAAACTACTCGACGAACTGTTTGGCGAACTCGGTTTTCGAGTCGAAGAGTGGGTCGGCGTCCAAGGATCGGAGACTCGATTAGGGATTTTCGCTACCATTGATGCGCCGAAGCTGACGATGGTCTTCTGCCTCGAGTGGTTAAGGCACAAGCTAAAATGCGACCTCTTGCTGCCGGTCGGCGGTAACTTGCCGGTGCCGGAGTCCCATCTTCACGCGCCGGCAGACGATTCGATTCACGTTTAACCGGTTGTTCTTGGCGCTGTCATCCAACGCTAATACACCGACCTTAAGCTATCTCCATCAAGACCAAAGGAGAAACCTATGCAACGCTTAAACAAAATTTTGGTACCCACCGATCTGTCGGAGCGCTCCCGGCGCGCCCTCGCTTACGGCTGTCAATTAGCCGTCGATAATAGGGCGACGCTGGTCATATTACACGTCACCAACGAACTCAACGCGTGGGAGATATCGAGCGAGTTTGAAATGTTTGCCGGCAACAACGCCCGGCTATGGCCGCTCGATCGCATTGTCAGCGAAGCATTCCTCGACCTCAACCACTTTCTCGAACCGCATCTGGAACTGTTAAAACAGATCGGCACTACAACCAAGCGAGTCGTCCTGGGGAACGTGCCGGAACGCATCGCAACGATGGCCGAAGATGAAAAAGCCGATTTGATCATACTGTCGCCGCAACGCAGCCGCGGACTGCGCCACTGGCTTGGCGGCGGCATTACGGACCGAGTGACGCGCCTAAGCCCCTGTCCGGTGTTGTCGATCACGCAACCGCTGCCGTCGCAGCCGTGGCGCGGCAAGCTGGCGCCGCTGTTTTTTGGCTGGCCAAAGCAGCGCGCCGCGGAGATTTAACCTCAGAAGCGCCGCAGGCCATAGTTCAATGACGACCGCACAATGTGCGCCGGAAGAAATATTGCGTGATGCTTTAGAAACAGTTCCAGAGATAAAAAGGATTCAAAATGACCAGTAGACAGTTGCCCAAACAACAGAAAGCGATAGCTGCTGAACGCAATAGATCCCCCGGCCGGCGCACATCGCCCGTCGGCAGGATTGCCCATGAACTGATTAATCAGTTAAGTGTGCTCAATCTGGTCGCTTACAATGTCATCGCCGGAGATGACTGTGGTCAAGACGCCAGGCTCACGCGCAATAAAGAAATCTTCCAACAATCCGTTCACCAAGCCACGGCCCTCGCCGAGCAGTTGGCGCGTTACGTTGATGGCTCCCTCGAAGGCTCCGAACCTATCCCCGAGAGTGGCAAGGTGGTTCGATTGCTGCGAAGCATGGCCCGTTGCGATCGCTAAGCCACCGCGGTCGCTATGTGGAACTGGGTCATTAACCGAGAATTTAACACAATCGTAACCTGATAATTTTTGAACGGTTTCGGTTTGTGATATGAAGCCGGTCGATGGCACAGCACTTCGCAGTGATCGACGTCGGCAGCAACGCTATGCGCTGCCAAGTGGCGGTCGTCGATAAGCCCAAACACTACCGCGTCATTGAACAAGACCGCCAACCGGTGCGCTTGGGACGTGAAGTTTTCCAGAGCGGCAAATTGAACCCAGAGACGGTTGAGGCAGCACTCAAAGTCCTCGGGGATTTTAAAAAACTCGCCGACCGTTTTCATGTTAAAGCCATTCGCGCCGTCGGCACCAGCGCCCTGCGTGAAGCTTCCGATAGCCCGGCATTCATTAGACGCGCGGCCAAGATCGGTATCCCACTCGCAGTTTTATCCGAAGAAGACGAAGCGCGGCTGATCAGTCTTGGCATTATGAGCGGCTTGCGTTTCCATCTGCCGCTCGGCTTATTCCTCGATATTGGCGGCGGTAGCGTCGAACTCGCCGTCGCGAATACCACCAACACTTACTGCTTATTCAGTTTGCCGTTGGGCGCGGTTCGTTTAACTGAAAAGCACATTGCCCACGATCCCCCGCGTAAGAGGGAAATCAAAGAACTGCGCGAGTCTGCTCGGGGGCAACTGAAGGCGGTGGCGCGGCGCATCCAGCAGGAAAAGTTTACCATGGCATTCGGCAGCGGCGGCACAATCACCGCTCTGGCGGAGACCGACCAACGTATTACCGGCGACCCGAATCGCGCAGGATCGTTGACTGTGTTGCGGCGCCAGCGGCTAAAAACCTTGTTGGAACTTTTGCAGAACGAGCCGGCTGGCGAGCGCGCCGCCATGATCAGCGGCGACCCCAAACGAGCGGATATTATCGTCGCGGGTGGATTCGTTCTTTACGAGATCATGTCGGAAATCGGTTTGGAATATATTTTCGTCTCCCGCAGGGGTTTGCGGGACGGACTGATGGTCGACCTGCTGCAACAGCGCCACGCGGAGAACGGACCATGGCATCCCGACGCCGACCGCGCGGAATCGCTCGAGCAGGTCTGTCAAAAGTATCTTTACGATGCCGCTCACGCACACCATGTCAGTCAATTGGCGCTCAATCTTTTTTACCAATTGCATGACCTGCACGGCTTACCCGATAGGTACGCGAGCATTCTCCATGCTGCGGCGATGCTGCACGACATTGGCGTTTTCCTCGCTGAGCCGAAGCATCATAAGCACTCCTACTATCTGATTAAAAGTTCGGGAATGAATTCTTTCAATCGCCTGGATCTCGATCT
>DATLCH010000015.1:0-3116 GCA_035526465.1 Candidatus Limnocylindrales bacterium
TGAAGGCATCGATTACGAGATCAAGCGCAAGCTTGGTCGTGACAACGCAGCGAAGCTCTACGGCTTGATGACCTAACCACAAATCCAGAGATCGAGAGATTAGACTTTCGATGCCAGAAGTTGACAGCGCCATAGATTTCATAGCGCGCTGCAAAACCTTTTTCCGAATACTTTGGTAACACTGATCGAAGCAACCATTCCGACACAGGTGTCTCAAAAAAGCTCCACTAAAATGGCTGGACGAGAAATTCAACATTGTCGAGTAGTGTAAAGGTCGATTTAACTTATAAAATACAGCAATAAAAACCGCAACGAAATTGCTGCTATGGCACAATGATTGCTCGCTTTATCCGACGAAAACACGCAGTCGTGTGCGCTTGAAATTTATTTCCAGGTAAACAGAGTGTTGCCGCGGTTAAACCATACTGACGAGTCATATCGCCACCGAGAGCCCGGCCAAGTCGAGCCAAAAACCTCGACCCTATCGCAAGAGCCTGTCGAAGACCTGGTCAGCCCACCGGCAATTGACGCTAACCCTAAAACATTTCGACCGCCGTGGCGCCACCCGCATCTTATTTGTCCCAATTGCAAAGCTGGAGAGGTCAATCGGGTGGGCCGCCGTGGCCTCGGTGATCACCTGCGCAGCATGATTTACATTTATCCATTCAGATGCGAGGCGTGCGGTCACTGCTTTCGCGTATTTGAATGGGGCGTGCGCTACCGCCGACAGCGGCGCGGCTGAAAGTCGCAGCCGCCGTCTTTCGAAAAGTTCCCCGACCGGTTTCCGTACGACAGTGGTGCTGCGACCCGGTGATTACCGTCCACCTCTATACGACGATTCTGGATATCTTTGCAGTGAATTCGTAACCGCATGACGCCGACGCAAAAACTAGGGCGCCTGGCGCTTGTCGCGCACGAGCTGAATCTCTTCCAAACAGCCGGCGCACATATAGGCTGCGTGCGGCAAAAAGATTAGCTCGTCGGTCTCGCGTGCTTCCATGCATATGCCGCATAGGCGTTCTTCTGTGAGACTGGCAGCGGTTTCCCCTCCCGCTTCGATTCCGTCGACATTCTCCTTTGTAAGAATTTCGTCGCAGGTACGCACACACTCGCTGCAGATATGCACCGAGGGTCCGGCAATCAGTTTGCCCACTTCGTCTTGGTTCTTGCCGCAAAAGGAACAGGTGAGCAGTTTACTGTCGTCGGCGAATTGCGGAATTTGCGATTCCCATTTGTCGCCGAAGGCATTCCTTAAGGTTTCCTCCAGGCTCGAACCGATCTGAAACAATTGTCGCGCGATCTCGTTGCGCTTGGGTGAGGTTTTGGAATCGAGGAAATTTGCCACGGCTTGCTGGAATGTTTTCAACGCCGCGCCGTATTTCTGTCCGTTGATCAGGTCAGCGCACTCGACGAATCCAAATTCGTTGGTTTTTCCAGCCATAACCATCCCCTTCCGCCCGCTGTTTCCGTCGCATTTATGTCACATTTCGACCGTTGGTGGCGCGACCGTAGCACAATTTTCATTCTGGGACAGCAAAACCGATTTGCAGTTTAAATATTCCCGAGTCACTGAACCGCTTCCGGATCGGCGGTGAACTCAATAAAACGGTAGCGATCTTTCACAACTCGGAAATAAAAGATGTAACGGCCGCAGTTGACGACCTGAGCATCCTGCTCGATCACCGGCTTTGCCTTGGCGAAACAAGTACGAACATTGGCATCGAACAGCTGCGGATATATTTTTTGGAAATCAGACGAGTCGCGCGTTCTGCTATCGAAGAGAAACGGGAACTGGGTCATGCCGGCGACTGCTTTGGCATCGTTACGTGCGACAGCAGCCTTGAAGGCAAGCAAAAACGTATTGAAATCAGCCGCCGGTAACAGGCCCGCTAGCCTAATCTCAAAGACCACGACTATCAGCATCAGGACGATTCCGTTCGTGATCTTGCGCAATGCAACTCTCCCCCGTGTTATGCAGCCGAATACGACTCTGAAAGGCGTAGCGCTGCGCCAGTAACCTCGGCAGTGAGTGTGCGAGATCAAAACATATACGTACCGCTGTTGACGTTGTACGACTGTCCGGTGATGAACTTGGCGGCGTCACTAGCAAGGAAGACGATCGAGCCGGCGATATCTTCAGGTTCGAGTATATGCGGCAGCGGTGTGGCGGTCAGGCGAGCCATAACTTCTTCTTCGGAGCGGTGTTGGCGCGGCATGGAAGTATTGGCCGAGCCGGGACAGATGGCGTTTACGGTGATGCCGTCCGGGCCGACCTCGCGGGCTAGTGCTTTGACGAATCCCATAACCGCGGCTTTCGATGCGGCGTAATGCGAGAACTGGCGCATGCCGTAGTGGCCGATGCCCGAAGCCAAGGAAATGATCCTGCCGCTTTTTTGCGCGCGCATCGCGGGCACGAACTCGCGGCAGCAGAGAAAATTGCTGCCGACGTTTACGTTAATCGTGCGATCCCAATCTTCCTCAGACAAGTCGACTACCGATGCTTTAGGAAAGTAAATCCCTGCGACGTTGACCAAAATATCGGCGCGGCCGAAGCGCTCGAAGGTGCTTTTTGCCATGCGCTTGACCGAACTCTCATTGGCGACGTTCACTTCCAGTGCAATCGCTTCGGCACCCTGCGCCTGCAACTCATTGGCCACCGACTGAGCTTTTTCAGACTGTAAGTCCGCGACGACGAGCTTGGCACCTTCGCGTCCCATCATTAGCGCGGTTGCCCTGCCGATACCCTGCGCGGCACCGGTAACGACGGCGACTTTGTTCGTGAGTTTCATGGCATCACCACCCCGCCGTTAACATGAAATGTCTGGCCGGTTATCGCGGCGCTCTCCGGAGTGACTAGAAAGTAATACATCTCCGCCAAGTCTTCCGGCAGCGCCGTGCGCCCGAGCGGAATCTGTGACCACCAGCGCTCCCTGCGCGCCTCGGGCGATTCTTTTTCCATGACCCGCGGGGTATCCGTCGGACCGGGCGCCACGGTGTTGGCGAGCACGAGATCTGGCGCCAATTCCAGAGCCAGCGACTTGGTGAAGGTGATGATTCCTGCCTTGGCCGCGGCGTAGGGGGTGCGCAATGCCGAACCGGTAACACCGTAGTTCGAC
>DATLCH010000033.1:0-4053 GCA_035526465.1 Candidatus Limnocylindrales bacterium
AAGATATCCAATCAATCGCCGACGCACACTGCCGTCGTCTACAAGAGTGAGCGAATTACCTACGCGGAGCTCGAGAAAACCGTTCAGGTTTTGAAAGACGACCTTCGGCGTATCGGCATTGAACCGGGCCACAAGGTTGGGGTGTTGTTTCCCAACGGTCCGGAACATGTTGCCGCGACCTTGGCGATCGTTGGCATCGGCGCGGTGATCGTATTTCTCTCACCGTTGTCGAGCGCTGGTGAGATTGCCGCGCTGGCCGACGAAGTGAGCTTAGATGCGCTTTGCTACGCCGGGCGTTTCGACGTTTATCTCTCGAGTATTACCGGCACGGCTTCAGGCGAGCTGGAATTGTTCACAGGCCGGGAGCTTATCATGATTCGACGACGGCCGGGATCAACTTCCAGTGAAGAGCGCCGCCGCTTGGTCGAAATCAATGCCGCGGCTCTTCGCTTCAGCTCAGGGACGACAGGAAAAGCCAAGGGCATCATCAATTCTCATTGCACGATATTGGAGCGCGCCAAGGTCCATTTCCAGTCGCCGCCGTTACACCAGGACGATGCGGTGTTATGGATGCAGCCTCTCGGTAGATTGCCGGGACCGCTCGCCTATCTGTTGCGCGGGGCGACTTTAGTGATCAGTGACGCGTTGGAGACTGCGACTTTGGAGCAAGTGATTCACCAGGAGCGAGTCACGCATATTTATACCGTGCCAATGTTTTTTCGCGCGATCTTAAACGATGAGTTTGACGCCCGCGGCCTTGATCGGGTGCGCTACCTTTTATCCGGCGGGACGGCCCTGGGACAGCAGTTGGCAGAACAGTTCTCGGCAAAATTCGGTCATGAAATTGTCGAACACTACGGGCTGGCGGAGACTGGCACGGTGTTCATGAACGAAAGCCAGGATCCAAGAAAACGCGGCTCAATCGGCGTCCCGGTGCGGAGCGAGGTGAAACTGCTATCTCCCACAGGAGAGGGTCTCGAAGGCGAAGCTACCGGCGAACTTATCGTCCGCTGCGCCGGGCTGTTCGATGCCTATTATCAGCCCTGGAGCGTTCGCGACGAAGTTCTCGCCGACGGCTGGTTCAATACGGGAGATGTCGCTCGGCGCGACGCTGACGGTTATTATTGGATCGTCGGCAGAGTCAAGGAGATGATTAACGTCGCCGGAATTAAGGTGTTTCCTCAGGATCTCGAAAGTATTCTCGCTACCCACGATGCCGTTGAGGAAGCCATTGTTTTTGCCATGCCGAACAAACGCTTTGGCGAAGTGCCGCATGCCAAGGTCAAATTGCGCGCAGGTGCCAGTTGTAGCAAAAAGGCGCTCTTGAGTTACGCCAATGATCGGCTGCCGCTGTTCAAATCGTTGCGCGGTTTGGAGTTTGTCGAGTCGATCCCCAAAACGGTCACCGGCAAAGTTAAACGGCTAAGTTAACAATAGGCGACGAGATGCAGAAGGTCGACGATACCGAAAAAAGACTGATCGCGGTTCTGCGCCGTGTGGCCGGGCCCAAAGTCAATTTGACTCGAACCAATCTCGGTCTGGAATCGATGAAGATGCTTGAGGTGGTCATTGCCGTGGAAAATGAATTCGAAATTACTTTTCCAGAAGACGCGCCGCTCGGCAAAGTAACCGCCTCGCTCCGTAACCTTAAACAGTATGTCAAGAAACTGATCAGCGAAACCGGCTAATCACGCCAACATTTATTTTCACGGCGCGCCGAAAAAGCCTACCGTGTTGTCATAAAGAAGCTTGCGTTTGTGCGTGGCCGAGAGGTCCTGGCGCTCGAGGATTTCCTGGGCGGCATTGTCGCGCCCTTCACCGTGCGGGAAGTCGGAGGAGAACAGCACGTGATCCTCGCCGATCAAATCGAAAAGCTGCGCTAACATGCGGTCATCGGCTTCGGCGGCTATGAAGAGACGGCCGGACTTAACGTAGTCGCGGATGTTGTCGCGCGGCAACTCGGCGACGTTGGGCATGCTCAAGCCGAACGGATGGGCGCCGCGGTCGAGCGGCAAGTAATGATCCATTCGCGAAACCATGTAAAAAATCCATTCCGCGCCGAATTCCAAAAACGCCACTTTCAACTCTGGGTAGCGGTCGAGCATGCGATGGCCGACGACAGCCATAAAGGCCAATTGCGCAGGCAAGGACATGCCGATGACATGGCCGTCGTAAATGCTCCGACCCAGTTGGGCCAAAGGCGGATAGCTCATGCCCATATGCACGCACAGCGGCAGTCTGCTTTTTGCGAACTCATCCCAAATCGGTAAAAAGCTCGGATCGGAAAGCAAGCGTTCGCCGGCCGTGCCAAATACCACGGCGGCGCGGGCACCCAAGCGCTGCATCTCGTCGATAGCCAATAGCGCCTGGCGCGGCTCGCGCAACGGCAGCAAGCCCGACCATTTGAGACGTTGAGAATGCGCGGCGCACTGCTTGGCGACGAAGCGGTTATATGCGCGGTACAGCGCCGCTTCGAACTCCGGATCAGTGGTCATATGAGCATAGAGCGTGCTCGGGAATATCATTTGGTGATCGAAACCCAGACGATCCATGTCCGCCAACCGCGCGCGCGGATCGTTCAGAGTCATGCTGCCGATTGAGCAATGCTCGCGGCTGGTATTGGCGCCGAATTCCACTAGCACGTTGCGCGGCGTGTTGGCTTGTTGAGCGCCGGGGCCCAGGGCATGCGGTTCGACTGATCCTTCGATCAGCCAGCCGGCAGTGAAATTTCCTAATCCGGCATCGTCGTGGATCGTTACCGGCCGCGGCCGCCGCGCGCGAAACTGTTCGGGTAAGTCTTCCCACATGCTCGGGTTGATCGAACCATGAGCATCGGCGTCAAAGATGCGGTAGCCTTGAAGCATAAGCGATTTCCTCTCTTGATGAATCGTTGATGGTGGCGTGATGTGCAGCGAGATTTGTCAGCACGAAGTGTTCATGAGCATACGCTCGTAACAAAATATAAAATTGTAGCTTCCATATGCATCATCCTTTCGATCGTCATGCCGGCGTAGGCTGGCATCCAGGGAGCGAAGGATGGATACCGGCTTCCGCCGGTATGACAGAAACCTTCTTGCCGCTCATCGCTGCGATTGTACCTAAGCATGCATTTAAGCAGCGGGCACGAAAGACACAAAGGCTTTGCAAAGCATTATGCTCGAACGCTTGGCTTAGTGGTGAATGGTCGGTGACAGTCATCGCAGTCTGCGCCGGGCGTCGGGCAGAAAGCCGCTCTCTTCAAGAGCGCGGACATAGGTTGGATTATTCAGTTGGCCGATATCCACCTGGCTAACTTTGGGGTTGATGCGCGCGACAACGCGCTGGACGATTTTCCAAGCCGCGGGATCGGGCAAGAGATCGATGGTCGCCATTTGTCCGAGCACTCTGTACGATGCTTCGGCATCTTCAAGCCGCGGAAAGCGAAAACTCTTGCGCAGAATCTCGGTCACATCGAGCTTGGCACTGGGATCGTGAATCATTACCACGGCATCGACCAAGCCCTTGAGTAAGCGCGATATAATGTCTGGATTGTGCGACGGCGAGTCGCGCAAAAAGCACAGAGTCGTGCCTTGGTAGGGAATCGGTAATTTGCCGACGTCGGCCAAGACATTGGCGCCGGCCCGCTTGGCCGCTTCGCTGAAGCTGTAGGGAATCACCGTTGCGTCGACACCGCCGGAACCGAGCGCTTGGGTGACGGTCGCGGTGTCGCCGAGAATCCGCATCTTGAGATCGTACTTGTCGGGATCGATGCCGAGATAATCCAAGGCGATCATGGTTTGCAACCAGAAACCGCCGCCGATGCTTTGCACCCCAAAGGTTTTACCGCGCAGCTCTTCCAGCGTGCGAATTTCTTTTCGCGCCACTAACTCACGAGGAATCTTGGCCACAGCAGAAGCCACGCACTGGAGGCGCATGCCGCCAGCGGCGGCGCTCAGCGCATTGGCCGGCGAACCATAGTTATACTGCACCTGGCCGGACGCCAGAGTCGACATGCTGAGGGCGCCATTGCGCAGCTGGACCATACGAACATCGAGACCATATTTCTTGAACGTT
>DATLCH010000041.1:0-9911 GCA_035526465.1 Candidatus Limnocylindrales bacterium
GGCTTGGGCTTTTAGATCTGCCGGGATTTCTTCTTGATGAAACTTGGCGCCCAAGCTCTCATCTTCCCAAACCACCGCTTTCATTGTGATCAGATCGACGATACCGGCGAATTTGTCTTCGGCACCGATCGGAAGCTGCATGACCGCCGGACTAGCCCCGAGCCGGGTTTCAATCCTTTTGACGACTCGGAAGAAGTCGGCGCCGACGCGATCCATCTTATTGATAAAGGCGAGGCGAGGAACTCCATACTTATCGGCCTGACGCCAAACCGTTTCAGTTTGAGGTTCGACACCGCCGACCGAGCAAAATACCGCCACTGCGCCGTCAAGCACGCGTAAAGAACGCTCGACTTCAATGGTGAAATCGACATGGCCGGGAGTATCGATAATATTGACCCGGTGGTCACGCCAGAAGCAGGTGGTCGCCGCGGATGTGATCGTGATACCGCGCTCTTGTTCCTGGACCATCCAGTCCATCGTTGCGGTACCCTCGTGCACTTCGCCGATCTTATAATTGATGCCGGTGTAATAGAGGATCCGCTCGGTGGTCGTGGTCTTGCCGGCATCGATATGCGCCATGATGCCGATGTTGCGGGTCTTCTCTAATGAGACAGTTCTAGCCATTTTCTTTACGCCGGAAAAAAAGGAGGCGGTCAAACCGCCTCCTTTTGCGAACTCAAATTTGAAGGTTACTTACCAACGATAGTGAGCAAAGGCCCGGTTGGCCTCCGCCATACGATGCGTGTCTTCTTTTTTCTTAATCGCTGTGCCGCGATTGTTGGCAGCGTCGATCAATTCCGCCGCCAATTTTTCTTCCATAGACTTCTCGGCACGGTCCCGCGCCGCATCGATTAACCAACGCATGCTCAGCGACAATCGCCGTTGCGGCCGTACTTCCACGGGGACCTGATAAGTAGCGCCACCGACACGCCGAGAACGAACCTCAACGGTGGGCCGGGTATTATCAATGGCACGCTTGAAAATCCCCAAGGAATCTTCCTTGGTCTTAGCGGTGATGATATCGAGGCTATGATAGAGGATCGATTCCGCTACGCTCTTCTTCCCCTGATTCATGATCGTGTTGACGAACTTCGCCACGACCTTGTCGCCGTACTTTGGGTCCGGCAGAATCTCTCGTTTTCTTACTTCACCTTTGCGCGGCATAAATATTACTTCGGTTTTTTAGCGCCATATTTAGAGCGGCTCTGGCGACGATCTTGAACGCCGATAGAATCAAGCGTGCCGCGGACGATGTGATAACGAACTCCAGGAAGATCTTTTACACGGCCACCGCGAATCAAAACGACGGAATGCTCCTGCAAATTGTGACCAACACCGGGAATATAAGACGTCACTTCGACACCATTGGTCAACCGTACACGAGCGACCTTGCGGAGCGCCGAGTTGGGTTTTTTCGGAGTCGAAGTGTAAACACGCGTGCACACACCGCGCTTTTGCGGACAGCTCTGCAGCGCAGGGGCAGTATTTTTTCGGCGCTGCTTTTCGCGGCTTTCGCGCACGAGTTGACTAATAGTCGGCATAGGTAATGTCTCGTCTAATCTCGTTGAAGTTTTGGGAGCAAATTGAACGCTAAACTCCCCGGGAAAATCCTTTGTTTAACAAACTAATCCGCTATTGTCAAAGCTTACGCTTCCACCGCATGGTCCATGGGTGCTGCACCATCTTCAATTTCATCGGTCTCGATCTCGGCTTTGGCATAATTGGTGACACCGGTGCCAGCCGGGATAAGTCGACCCATAATGACGTTCTCCTTCAATCCGCGCAGCAAATCGATTTTGCCCTGGATAGCCGCTTCGGTGAGCACCTTGGTGGTCTCTTGAAAAGACGCGGCGGAGATAAAGCTTTCGGTCGACAACGATGCTTTGGTAATTCCCAATAACAGGGGCTCGGCCACCGCAGGCTTGCCATTCTCGCCGATGACCCGCTGGTTTTCATCTTCAAAACGCCACTTCTCGATTTGATCGCCAACCAAGAAATCGGCATCGCCGACGTCTTTGATGCGCACCCGGCGCAGCATCTGACGCACGATAACCTCGATATGCTTGTCGTTGATGCGCACACCTTGCAAACGATAAATCTCCTGCACCTCGTCGACGAGATATTTGGCCAGAGCCTTTTCGCCGAGAATGTTGAGAATATCGTGCGGGTTGGATGAGCCATCCATCAACGCCTCGCCGGCGCGGATGCGATCGCCGTCATGGACGCTGATATGTTTGCCCTTAGGGATCAAGTACTCGCGCGGTTCGCCGACCTCCGGCGTAACCACGACTTTACGTTTCCCTTTAGTGTCCTTACCGAAGGAAACGGCGCCGTCGATTTCGCTGATGACGGCGAATTCTTTCGGCTTGCGGGCTTCGAAAAGCTCGGCAACACGAGGTAGACCACCCGTGATATCCTTAGTCTTCGTGGTTTCCCGCGGGATCTTTGCCAAAATATCGCCGGCGAATACTTCCTGGCCGTCTTGGACGTTGATATGCGCTCCCACCGGAATCAAATAGCGCGCTTCCGCAGTGGCAGTCAGCCGAGTCGTCTGACCTTGAGTGTCCTTGATGGAAATGCGCGGCCGTTTGTCGATGTCTTTCGAATCGATGATTACCTTGGTCGACAGACCAGTGCGTTCATCGACTTTCTCTTCCATCGTGACGTTTTCGATCATGTCGCCGAATTTGACAGGTCCGCTAACCTCGGTGAGAATTGGGATTGTGTACGGGTCCCATTCAGCCAGTAGTTCGCCCGCTTTGACTTTTGCGCCGTCTTTCTTCTTGAGCTTGGCGCCATATACCACGGGATAGCGTTCACGTTCGCGCACACGTCCCTTCTCGCCTTCTGGATAATCTACAATCGCCACTTCACCGTTACGGTTCATCACGACGAAATCGCCTTCTTTGTTGGTGACGGTGCTGACATTGATAAATTTCAGATTACCGTCGTTGCGCGCCTCCAGCGTGGTCTGCTCCGCGCGTCGGCTGGCGGTGCCGCCGATATGGAACGTACGCATCGTTAGCTGCGTGCCCGGTTCACCGATGGACTGCGCTGCGATCACGCCAACTGCCTCGCCCATATTGATCATATGGCCACGCCCCAAGTCACGTCCGTAACACATGATGCAAACACCGCGGCGCGACGCGCAGGTCAATACCGAACGAATCTTGATTCTTTCCAGGCCGGCATCTTCGACCCGCTGCACTAATTCTTCGTTGATTTCTTGGTTCGCTTTGACGATTACTTCACCTGTAAAAGGATCAACCACATCTTCCAGCGCCACCCGGCCAAGCACGCGATCACCGAGCGGTTCGATGACCTCGCCGCCTTCCATCAATGGCGTGATCTCGATGCCGTCCATGGTCCCGCAATCTTCTTCGCCAATAACAGCGTCCTGCGCGACGTCTACCAGACGGCGCGTCAGGTATCCGGAATTGGCGGTTTTTAAGGCAGTATCGGCCAACCCCTTGCGGGCACCGTGGGTTGAGATGAAGTACTGCAAAACGGTCAATCCTTCGCGGAAATTGGCCGTGATCGGCGTCTCGATAATTTCGCCTGAGGGCTTCGCCATCAAACCGCGCATGCCGGCTAACTGGCGAATCTGTTGCGCGCTGCCGCGAGCGCCAGAGTCCGCCATCATGAAAATCGGGTTGAAGCTCGGCACCGTAAACTCGTGACCCTGCTCATCGGTAACCTTCTCCGTACCCAAATCGCCGAGCATTTGATCAGCGATGCGGTCGGTGACTTCCGCCCAAATGTCGACGACTTTGTTGTAACGTTCACCGTCGGTGATCAGACCGTTTTTGTATTGCTCTTCGATTTCACGCACGTCGTCATGCGCCTTCTTGAGCATCGCCTCTTTGGTCGGCGGAATCAGCATGTCTTTGATCGAGATCGAAATGCCGGCCTTAGTGGCATGGCGATAGCCGACGTCTTTTAACCGATCGGCAAGAATAACCGTTGCCTTGTTACCGGCAAGGCGGAAGCTCACGTCGATCAAGTTGGCAAGCTCTTTTTTCTTCATTACCCGGTTGACTTCCTTGAAAGGAATCACCTCGGGGACCACATCATAAAGCAGCACACGCCCGGTCGTGGTCTCGACGCGTTCGCCATGGATACGCACGGTGATCGGCGCTTGCAGATCAACCTCACCCTGGTCATAGGCCACCCGGACTTCGGTCGGACTGCTGAACAATCGACCGCTCCCCTTGGCATGCAAGCGGTCGCGCGTCATGTAATACAAGCCTAAAACAATATCCTGGGTCGGCACGATGATCGGCTTACCGTGAGCTGGCGACAAGATATTGTTAGTGGACATCATCAAGGCGCGCGCCTCGACCTGGGCTTCAACGGACAAAGGCACGTGGACGGCCATCTGATCACCGTCAAAATCCGCGTTGTAGGCGGCGCAAACCAATGGATGAAGTTGAATCGCTTTGCCTTCAATAAGGATCGGTTCGAACGCCTGAATCCCTAAACGATGCAGCGTCGGCGCCCGATTGAGCAGCACGGGATGCTCGCGAATCACTTCATCGAGAATGTCCCAAACTTCCGGGAGCTCGCGCTCCACCATTTTTTTGGCGCTCTTGATCGTCGTTACATGGCCGCGCTCTTCGAGCTTGTTGTAAATAAACGGCTTGAATAGCTCGAGGGCCATTTTTTTCGGCAACCCACACTGATGCAAGCGCAACTCTGGACCAACGACGATGACCGAACGCCCCGAATAGTCGACGCGCTTACCGAGCAAGTTTTGGCGGAAACGGCCGGTTTTGCCTTTTAGCATTTCGCTCAGGGATTTGAGCGGCCGGCGGTTTTGGCCGGTAATCGCCCGACCGCGTCGCCCGTTGTCGAACAAGGCATCGACCGCTTCTTGAAGCATGCGCTTTTCGTTGCGGATGATCATGTCCGGCGCACTCAGCTCCATCAGGCGTTTGAGTCGATTGTTGCGATTAATGACGCGCCGATACAGATCGTTTAAGTCGGATGTGGCAAATCGTCCGCCATCGAGAGGCACCAGCGGACGCAAGTCCGGCGGAATCACCGGAATCACTTCCATGACCATCCATTCCGGACGATTACCCGAAGTCCGGAAAGCACTCAAAACTTTAAGGCGCTTCGCCATTTTCTTGCGCCGCACCTCGGAATTGGCATCGCGCATTTCTTGGCGCAATTCCTCGGCAACCTTGGCGATGTCGATCTCTTTGAGCAACTTGCGCACCGCCTCGGCACCCATTCCCGCAACAAACTTGCCGCCGTATTCTTCGACCGCCTTACGGTATCGCGCTTCGGTCAGCAACTCTTTGTACTGCAGAGGCGTCTCGCCGGGATCGACGACAATATAAGATTCGAAGTAGAGCACTTTCTCGATGTCTTTAAGGGACATGTCGAGCAGGGCACCAATCCGGCTGGGCAGGCTTTTCAAAAACCAAATATGCACCACGGGAGTCGCTAGTTCGATATGTCCCATGCGCTCGCGGCGCACTTTAGATTGTATAACTTCGACACCGCACTTCTCGCAGACTACGCCGCGATGGCGCATACGTTTGTACTTGCCGCAGTTGCATTCGTAATCTTTTGTCGGCCCAAAGATCTTTGCGCAAAACAAGCCGTCACGTTCCGGCTTGAACGTTCGGTAATTAATCGTCTCGGGCTTTTTAACTTCACCATGAGACCATGAGCGAATCTTTTCCGGCGAAGCAACGGAAACTTTGATGGCATTAAAACTGAGCGGATTTTTCGGCTTTTCAAATAAGTTAAACAGATCTTCCATAACAGGATCACCTCCGGTGTTAGCGGCACAACGTACTGGGGTTACCTACTTTTCTTCGACGAGATCGACGTCCAAGCCCAAACTTTGGAGCTCTTTCACCATGACGTTAAAAGATTCAGGAAGTCCCGGTTCGAGCAGATTGTCACCCTTGACGATCGCTTCATACATGCGCGTGCGCCCGATGACATCGTCGGACTTCACCGTAAGCATTTCTTGCAACGTGTATGCGGCGCCATAAGCTTCCAGGGCCCAGACTTCCATTTCCCCCAATCGCTGGCCGCCAAACTGCGCTTTGCCGCCGAGCGGCTGCTGCGTGACAAGAGAATAGGGTCCCGTCGAGCGGGCGTGGATCTTATCGTCGACCAAGTGATGCAGCTTCATAATATACATCACGCCAACGGTGACTTTGCCGTCGAAAGCTTCGCCGGTGCGGCCATCGTATAACGTCGCCTGTCCGGTGGCCGGCAAGCCGGCCTTGCGCAACAAGTTGAAAATTTCTTCTTCCGCAGCACCGTCGAAGACCGGCGACGCTATGCGCACGCCGTCGCGATACTTGGACGCGAGCTTCAATACCTCGACATCTTTAGCGCCATCGATTAATTCGTTGGCGTCTCGAGTGTTAAGGTAGTCTTTCAATCGGCGCCGCAACTGATCGATGTCTCCATTGTGAGTACGCAAAAGATCGTCGATTTGATGTCCCAGACTACGCGCCGCCCAACCCAAATGGGCTTCGAGTATCTGTCCGACGTTCATGCGCGAAGGGACACCTAACGGATTCAGGACGACGTCGACAGGTGTGCCGTCTTCTAAATACGGCATGTCTTCTTCGGGCAGAATCCGGGAGATGACACCCTTGTTGCCATGCCGGCCGGCCATCTTATCGCCGACCTGGAGCTTGCGTTTTATAGCAACAAAAACCTTGACCATCTTGATGACGCCGGGAGGTAGCTCATCGCCGCCTTTAAGCTTTTCGATCTTGTCTTCGAATGCATGCTTGATCAGATTAACCTGAGTAGTCGTGCTTTCGATGATTCGACCGAGCTCATTCTCAACTGATTCGTTATCAACTTGGATCTCGCTCCAATAAGACATCGGTAGCTGATCGAGATCTTCCTCGGTCATCTCCTGGCCCTTATTGAGCAAAACTTTCCGGCTGTCGTCGCTGATACGACTCGCTAAGCGACGGCCAACCAGAAGTTTTTTGAGCCGGCGGAGCGCCCCTTCTTGGAGAATCCGCACCTCGTCATGCTGGTCCTTGCGTAAACGCGTAACCTCTTCGTCCTCGATGGACTTGCTGCGATCGTCTTTGCCCAAGCCCTTGCGCGAGAAAATACGAACGTTGATAACCGTGCCTTCGACGCCGGGTGGCACTCGCAGCGAGGTGTCGCGCACTTCTCCGGCTTTTTCGCCGAATATTGCGCGCAACAGTTTTTCTTCCGGCGAAAGCTGAGTCTCGCCCTTCGGCGTAATCTTTCCCACCAGGATATGGCCCGGCTTAACTTCAGCACCGATTCGGATAATGCCACTTTCATCGAGATCGGTGAGCGCCTCGTCACCGACATTAGGGATATCCCTGGTAATTTCCTCGGGCCCCAACTTGGTGTCGCGCGAAACGCACTCGAACTCTTCGATGTGGATCGATGTGTAAATGTCTTCTTTGACGACGCGTTCATTAATCAAAATTGAGTCTTCGAAGTTGTATCCGCCCCAGGGCATCAGAGCGACGACGACATTGCGTCCTAACGCCAGTTCGCCCATCTCAGTCGAAGGACCATCCGCAATAACGTCGCCCGCCTTAACTTGATCACCGACCACTATGATGGGCCGCTGATTGTTACAAGTATTTTGGTTGGAACGCTGGTATTTAACCAAGTTGTAAATATCGACACCGGTATCACGCGAGCCCGCCGGCTTGTCGGCTTTGACGACAATGCGGGTGGAATCGACGCTCTCGACCAAGCCGTCGCGGCGCGCCACAATCGTCACCCCGGAGTCCCGCGCCACCGTCCGCTCCATGCCGGTTCCGACAAAGGGCGCTTCGGTGCGCAAGAGCGGCACCGCTTGGCGTTGCATGTTAGAACCCATTAGCGCTCGATTGGCGTCATCGTTTTCCAAGAACGGAATAAGCGAAGCCGCGACACTCACCAGCTGATTTGGCGACACGTCCATGAAATTCACTTCTTCGGGACGGGCCATAACGAATTCACCGCCCTTGCGCGACGAAACCAAGTCGGCGGAAAAATTGCCGCGACCATCGATCGGCGCATTCGCCTGGGCGATCACATGGTCCTCTTCCTCGAGTGCCGAGAGATAGCGAATTCGGTCCGTAACTCGGCCGTTTTCTACTTCGCGATACGGCGTTTCGATAAATCCGAAATCGTTGACCCGCGCATAGGTGGTTAAGGACGCGATCAAGCCGATGTTCGGACCTTCAGGGGTTTCGATCGGACAGACTCGGCCGTAATGGGTCGGATGCACGTCGCGCACTTCGAAACCAGCGCGCTCGCGCGTCAAACCACCGGGACCGAGAGCCGATAGCCGCCGCTTGTGCGTGATCTCGGAGAGCGGATTCGTTTGATCCATGAACTGTGATAACTGGCTGGAGCCAAAAAACTCTTTGAGCGCCGCTGACACAGGTTTGTAATTGATCAACTCCTGCGGCATCAAAGTCTCAATGTCCTGCAAGCTCATCTTTTCCTTGATCGCCCGTTCCATGCGCACCAGCCCGACGCGGAAATGGTTTTCCACGAGTTCGCCGACCGCACGCACGCGGCGATTGCCCAAGTGATCGATGTCGTCCACCGACCCGTTGCCATTCTTGAGCTCCATCAAATAGCGCACCACTTCAAGGATATCCTCTTTGCGTAGCGTACCCTGCTCCAGCGGAATGTTGAGCTTGAGTCGATGGTTGAGCTTCAACCGGCCGACCTTGGACAGGTCATAGCGATCCGGATTGAAAAACAAATTGTTGAAAAAATTGGTCGCCGACTCCACTGTTGGCGGATCACCTGGCCGCAAGCGGCGATAGATTTCGAGGATCGCGTCTTGCGGCGAGCGGATCCTGTCTTGCAGTAGTGTGTTTCGTAAGTAGGGACCGACACTCGATTCGTCGATAAACAGCACGTCAATCTGGGTGAGTCCTTTGTCGCGGATTAAATCGAGCTTTTCCTGAGTGATTTCGTGATTACATTCAACTAAAACTTCTTTGCCGTGGGGATCGACAATGTCGTGCGCCGCCACGCGGCCGAGAATTTCCTCAAGGGCGATCGGCACCTGCTTTAAACGCGCCGCTTCCATTTGGCGCAGCACTGGCCGGGTGAACTTTTTGCCTTCTTTGACAATAATATCGCTGCTTTTAGGATCACGCACATCGGCGCTTACCTTAGCGCCGAGCAGATGATTGGCATTGAACTCTACCGTCACCTTGCGGCCGTCGAAATGAATCGTGTCACTGCGATAGTAGTAATTAAGTAAGTCCTCGCTGGTCATGCCGAGAGCACGTAATAAGACCGTCGCATGGAATTTACGCCGTCGGTCGATGCGCACATAGACCACGTCACGTGGATCAAATTCGAGATCAACCCACGACCCACGGTAGGGAATTACGCGCGCCGAATACAGTAATTTGCCGCTCGCGTGGGTCTTGCCCTTATCATGCTCAAAAAATACTCCGGGTGAGCGATGCAATTGGCTGACAATGACTCGCTCGGTACCGTTGATCATAAAGGTACCATTGATCGTCATGAGCGGAACTTCACCGAAATAGACTTCCTGCTCTTTGACATTCTTGATGCTGCGCGCGCCGGTCTGCTGGTCGACGTCCCACAAGACCAACTGAACCGTCACCTTTAACGGGGCGGCGTAAGTCATGCCCCGCTGGTGGCACTCTTCTACGTCATATTTGGGCTCGCCCAGAGTATAACTAACAAATTCCAAGGAAGCGGTTTCGTTAAAATCCTTAATCGGAAAGACCGATTTAAAAACTTCCTGCAATCCCATATTCTGGCGTTCGTTGGGCGCCGCATCCTTCTGCAGGAACAGCTCGTAAGAGTTTTTCTGGATTTCGATCAAATAGGGGAGATCGATTATTTTTCGAATTCTCCCGAAGCTGCGGCGGAATCGTAAGTTATTGGCAACC
>DATLCH010000046.1:0-4239 GCA_035526465.1 Candidatus Limnocylindrales bacterium
CTCGTGCGCTTGACAAACGCTGCCCGTGGCGGGTTCTCCAGATATCAGCCTGTGAGATTTTCAGTCGGGACAACAGCACGCACCCTAGAACTGAACCGAGCCGTATGATCGCACTAAAAAACAAAATTTGTGAGATAACTGAATCGCTGCAATCTAACAGCTGCTGATCCTCCACCGCGCATCTACCCAGAGAGTATCCGTCGAAATCTTCCGAAACGTTCTGAACTTTTTATTTCTGGCAAAGTAGACAGTGAAAACGCGACGTTCACACCACTCGCAAAAACATAACTGATTGGATTTACAGAAGTTAAAATGTGGCCAGGGACGGAATCGAACCGCCGACACGGAGATTTTCAGTCTCCTGCTCTACCGACTGAGCTACCTGGCCAGATGAAGTGAAACTGGAATATTGCTTAAAAGTTTCGGCGAGTCAAGTTTAGCTAATTCTCGGCGAGCTTTTCCACTTGGCTTTCGACGAAGTCAATCACTTGGCTTTCCAGCCGCACTCCGTTAAGTGAATTGATCTCTTGAATGCCGGTCGGACTGGTTACATTGACCTCGGTGAGAAAGCTGCCGATGACGTCCAATCCAACAAAATAAAGTCCGTCAGCGCGCAAAAGTGGCGCCAAGTCCGCGCATATTTCGCGATCGCGCTCGGTCACTTCCGTTTTCACACATTGTCCGCCGACATGAATGTTGCCGCGGGTTTCGGACTCTAACGGCACGCGCAAGACCGCGCCGAGTGGCTCGCCATTGAGAACGATGATTCGTTTGTCGCCTTGGCGGATTTCTGGCAGGTAGCGTTGCCCCATCACTAGCCGGCGGCCATTGTCAGTCGCGGCTTCGAGGATCGAGTTGGTATTGCGATCCTGGCCGTTCAGATAAAACACACCGGTACCGCCGCAACCGTCGAGCGGTTTAACGATCAACTCGCCGCCCAGTTCATCCATAAACGCGCGCAAGCGCTCCATGTTGCTGCTGACCAGCGTCTGCGGAATCTGTTCGGGAAAACGCATCGCATAAAGTTTTTCGTTGGCTTCGCGCAGCCCTCTCGGACTGTTCATGACAAAGCATTTGCTTGAATTGATCAGACTGAGCAGGTGCGTCGCAAAGAAAAACTTCATGTCGAATGGTGGATCTTTGCGCATCCACACGGAATCGAAATCGTCGAGCACTCCGACCGTAGACTCGCCTAATTCAAAGTGAGGCGTAGCGCGTGCCAGTCGCAGTGAGCGATAGCGCGCATGAGCGGCGCCGCCGCGGACGAACAAATCATCGATTTCCAGGAAATAAAGTTCATGGCCGCGCCGCTGCGCTTCGAGCATCAGGACAAACGTCGTGTCCTTATCGATACTTATTTTCTCGACCGGGTCCATGACAACCGCGATTTTAAGTTTGTTCATACTATGTCACTCTGCGTCACCTATTCTTGAACGACCCAGGTACGCGCGACAAAATCATGCCAGCCGCGCTTTTCGCGCTGCCAAAGCACCCAGAGAAACCCGATGACGATGGGCGCGAAGCCGATCGCGGCGAACCATCGCAGCGTCGCTTGACGCACGCTTGGTTGTTGACGATTACTATCAACTACGCGCAGCCCGAGTAGTCTCTTACCGACGGTTTGGCCGCCCATTCCATGCATGACGATGAAATAAGCGCTGGTCAATCCAAGCCAGCCGATTGTCAGGATGGCGAAGAGCGCAGTAGCATTGTCGGCGGCGATGACGAGTCCATGCGCGCCCAAGCCAACTTTATAACCGACGTAGGCCATAGCACCCATGACTAACGACAGCAAAGAGACAACGCAGAGATCGATAATTAATGCGCTTGCGCGGCGAAAAAAACCGCCCCAGCGAACTTCCACCACCGGTTCCAGCGTCGGCAGCGGGCGAGCCCCGGCCTGTGTCATTTCCGCTTTGCTTGGAAACTGCCAGTCATCTGACTCCGCGTCGCTGTCGGGCTCATTTTCCTCCGTCGTTAAAAGAAAGTTCTCGGGCTTCGGTACTCCGAAGAACACTCGCCGGTGCAGTAACTTGGCGCCGCATCTAGCGCAGAGTTCGTCGCTTGGGACGACGGGAGTTTCGCAGTTCTGACATTTCAAGTTTGATTCAGCGACCATTATCTTCTAATCCGCCGAGCAATTTGGAAACACCGACATAAAAGTCTTAACAATCTAGCGATCCCTTTATTAGGTCACGCCAAAAACCGCGATGCCACCCTATGCTAAAAGTTGTCTGTGCCCAAGGCAAGCCGCGTCAACTCAAATCGCCCCAAAGAAATTGCACCAACGACACGGCGGTGACCGCGGCGGTTTCAGCACGCAAAATGCGCCGGCCCAAATGCACGGTGTAAAAGCCGCGCGCCATCGCCAATTCCGCTTCAGGAGTGCTCAGACCACCTTCGGGACCGATGGCAATGAGAATTGCTGGCGGTTCCGTGTTGGTTCCGTGCACCTGCCGCAACGTTTGCGCCATCTCCTTTTCCCAAAATAATAGCTTGAGCGCGCTTGCGCCGGCGCCTTCGACCAATCGATGAAACTCGCACAATGGCAAAATTTCCGGCACATGGGTCCGGCCGCATTGCTTTGCCGCGCTGAGCGCAATTTTGCGCCAGCGTTCGACGCGCTTGGCGAGTTTATTCTCGTCGAGCTTTGGCACGGTAAAGCTCGATGTAAACGGCAATATCGTTGCGACGCCGAGTTCGGTCGCCTTCTCGACTACGAAGTCCATTTTCTCACCCTTGGTGAGGCCGAGGGCCAAGTTCAGTTTCAGCGGCGACTCTTTAACAGATTCATAGGACCGCCGAATCTCGAGTCCAGCCTGATCGCTGTTCAGGCTGCGAATCACCGCCTCATGTTCCCGGCCGGAGTTATCGAACAGCGTCACGATATCGCCGACGATCAAGCGCAGGACCCGGCGCAGGTGGTCTAACTCTGGACCGGTCAGAGTCGCGCTGGTCTCTTGAATACTCTCCGTGCGGATGAAGAAACGAGCCATAAACTCCTAACGACGCCGCAGCAGTAAGGTCACCCATTCCCGCGCGCGTTTGCGTTTAATCAGAACGAAGCGCGGCGTAAAACAGCGCAGTACCGCAGCAGCCTTATCATTCAGGATACCCGACAAGATCACGTAACCGCCGCTCACAACTCTGTGCTCGATGGCACCGGCGAGTTCTATAATCGTTTCTGCCGTCAGATTACCGACAACGAGTGGAAATTTGTTTTTGAGGCGATTTAGCCCCGCGCTGGATAAATGGACTTTGGCATCAGCATGGTTGATGCGCACATTTTCCCGAGCCACGGCAAGGGCAATGGGGTCGTTGTCGATGGCCCAAACCTTCTTTGCTCCCAACTTGACCAATGCGATCGCCAGGATACCCGACCCGGTACCAACATCGAGAGCTTTAAATTCACTCCCCGACAACTCCACAACCAGCTCGATAAACTCCAAACAGCCGCGTGTCGTCGCGTGAGTGCCGGTACCGAACGCCATGCCCGGTTCGATCGTAATTACGTGGCGTGAGCGGAATTTTGGCGGAGTTAACCAGGGCGGAGTTACCCACAGCCGTTGGCCGACCCGGCTGGGCCGGATAAATCGCTTCCAAGCATTCTCCCAGTCTCCCGACCGGGCGATCTGCCAAGACAAACGTGGCTTGCTGCTGCGACCTTGAAGTTTAACGACATCGAAGACAAAGCCGTGAATCGCCCGCCTGAGCGCGTCGGCATAGCGGTTATTGGGGAAGTACGCCTCTACCGCGCGATGCTTAAACACCACCCCCGACGAACCGCGCTCGATCAAAAAATTGGCCACCGCATCCAAACAAGCGGCGCTGGTATAAACCGTCAAATGTAACCAAGATTCAGTCACATTTTTTTATGCCACAGCACCGACGGCGTAGCAATTCTTCGCGGCGTGTTCCCGCCGTCACAGTCTTCGATCTATCATTTCGAGGCTCAGCAAATCTTATCCACAATTTATTTCCGAGCTCTCCGACCTTGGCGTCTTGGCGCTTTTGCCGGAGACACCCTGAGTTCCGCTTGCAATGCTGCCACGCGTTTAGCATCGTCATCTTGTCAAAATAATCGCTTCCAGATATTGAAATGAATTGATGTGAAAGGAACTTCCGATGAAACTTGCCACGATCAAACCTGACGGACTCGCTATTGTTCACAACGACACGCTGATTCCCATCACCGGTGTATTGCCTAGGGGATCAAGCATGCTCGACCTGATCGCCCAA
>DATLCH010000069.1:0-5011 GCA_035526465.1 Candidatus Limnocylindrales bacterium
CAAGCAATTCCGTGCCGATCTTAGTTAGAAGTATTAATTCCCGGCTGCATGGCGGAGTGATTGTGCTCGACGCCGTTTGCATGCTATTGGCTTCGCTCGATTATCGTCGATCGATTACAATAAAAGCGTTCGGAAGAGAACGTGTTATGATTAAGGAGTTTTGAACCATTTGTTATGGACGTCATGGCAGCGGAATTGAAAACTTCGGCCCGCAGGTGGTTCGTCTGGGCCGCCGCACTGGTGATTACGCTAGGTTCGCTCGCGGGTATTCGGACATTGCTGAGTTGGTGCAACGATAGCCACCGAGTGGTTGAGTTACTGAACCGGCTCGAAAGCGAAGTCAATTACCTCGGCGCATTGAAGTGGGAGTCGACGGCGCGCAAGGGCGTTTCCGAAGAAGCGCACGAGTTGCAGTTTTCGACTCAGCAAGAGATCTCTCAGGTTCTAGACGATCTTGATCGCCTGGTCAGTAATGGCGGCATCACCGAGATTCGTAAACTCTATCAGGACTATGTTCGCTCTAGTGAAGTTCAGTTCCGGCTAATCGAACGCGGGCGTTACGTCGAGGCTCAGCGAGTTGACCAAGACAAGATCGATCCGATGTATAACGCTTTGATCGGTTTGATGAATTTGATGCGCGAACGCCACACGCAGTCGGCGCATCAGAAGATGCTGTTGGTCGATTTCGGTATTTCCGCGGTGCTGCTATTGGCAGCGGTCTCCGTCGGTATGTTGTTTTCGCGATTCCAACAAGGCCTCCGAATAAAGCATGTGCTACTCGTCGAGCAAAATGCGCTGCGCAAAAGTGAGAGTCGATTTCGCTCCCTGGTGCAAAACTCTTCCGACGTGATCGCCATTCTCAATCCGCTGCCGGCAACGTTCATATTCCTCAGTGACTCTGTGCGCCGGATCTTGGGCTACCGGCCCGATCAATTGATCGGTACCGATATCGGCAAGATGATACATCCTGGCGATAGCGCGACGCTGCAGCGATTTCTTGCCAATTGCGCTTACAGCAACGGCCTGACTCACGCAGCCGAGCTGCGAATGCGCCGCAGCGACAACCAGTGGACAATTGTCGAGATGTTCGGCGACAATCGCGTCAACGATCCGGATATCAGCGGCATCGTCATCAACTTTCGCGACATTTCGGAAACGCGCCAGATCGAGGCGGCGCTGACTCAAGAAGGCTACGAATTCGATCCGGCGGAGAAAAAACTGCACTGACGCGCGCTTACCTTGTTTGCGGCTCGATCGCGCGAAACGAAGTCAAACTCCATCGCTAAGTTCTGCGCCGACTCCGGTATTCTTCCTGGGTCAGCGATGGAACATAACAAATTCATCCGAGGTCTCGCATGAGACGTACATCTCTCTATCGGCGCGAACAAATCATCTGTCTCCGGTTAATCTTTGTCCGTGGTTTGACACTGCCGCGCCTGTCGTCGTATCGTTAAAGTCAATGATTAGCTCTCTTATTGTCGCTTCCAAACGAGGAGGATTGCATGGCTTATGATTTGGTAATTCGCGGCGGACGCGTAGTCGATGGCTCGGGGTTGCCGTCTTATGTCGCCGACGTCGCTGTCAAGGACGGCAAGGTTGCGGAAATTGGTAAAGTTAAGGATGCCGCGGCGAAGACCATCGATGCCGGCGGTCTCGCCGTGTCGCCGGGATTTATTGATCATCATACGCATCTTGACGCGCAAATGCTCTGGGACCCTTATGGCACCTGCGAGCCGCAGCATGGCGTGACCTCCGTCGTGATGGGCAACTGCGGATTGTCGCTGGCGCCGGTCCGCCAAGGGATCGAAGACGCCATTGTCAAAAGCTTTGTGCGTGTCGAAGCGATTCCGCGCATCGCGCTCGAACAGGGCGTGAAATGGAATTGGCATAGTTACGGCGAGTATCTCGACAATCTTGAGGGCAAGCTCGGCATCAACGTCGGAGGCTTGGTTGGTCATATCGCGGTTCGACATCACGCCATGGGGGAAGAAGCGGTGGAGCGCAAGGCCACCGGCACGGAAGTGCAAAAGATGAAGGGCCTGGTGCTCGACGCGATGGAAGGCGGCGCCTTGGGCATGTCGACCAACCGCAACGACCGCCATATGCGCGAAGACGGAAAGCCGGTGTCGAGCCGCCTGGCGGACGACGATGAGTTATTTGCGCTCTGCGATGTGCTCGGCGAACGCAACGCCGGCGTTATCGAGACAATTCTCGGCCGCAACAAGGTCGAGCATTTTGCCTGGTACCATGAATTGGCCAAACGCACGCAACGGCCGATCCTATGGCAAAGCCTGCAACATCGCTGGTCCGAGCCTAATCTATGGCGGGAGCAGCTCGAAGCCGTCGAACCGATTTTCAAAGCCGGCTACCAGGCCTATGGTTTGACCCACACGGTACCGCTGGTGCGTCATTTCACTTTAAAAGATTGCCAGATCTTCGACGAGTTTCCGACCTGGAAAAATTTGATGTTCCTGCCGGTGGAGGTGCGCAAGCAGGCATTTGCCGATGCCGACACGCGGACCAAGTTGCAGCATGAGATCGATAATTTGCGCTTGACCAACTATCACAAACGCTGGGATATCCCCAAAGTCGAAAAGTGTTTCAAGCCGGAGAATCAAAAATATGTCGGCAAAACCATCGCAGAGATGGCGGCCATGCGCAATCAAGCGCCCATCGATGCTTTCCTCGATCTCGCGCTCGACGAAAACTTGGAAACCATTTTCTGGAATGCTAACAACGGCGGCGATTGGAACGCCATGGGCGAAATTCTCCGCAGCCCCTATGTCTTGATCGGTACTTCGGATGCCGGCGCCCATGTGCTGTTCGGCGCTGATTTCGGCTACGGCACGATTCTTTTGGGCCTGTGGGTGCGCGAGCGCCAAGTGATGTCGCTGGAGCAGGCGATTCACAAACTGACCTTTCATCCCGCGTCGATCTTCGGCCTGCAGGGCCGCGGCTTACTGCGGCCGGGCTATGCCGCAGATATCGCGATCTTCGATCCCAAAACCGTTAACGCAGAGGAGCCAGTCTGGGCCGATGATTTTCCTGCCAACAGTAAACGCATGGTGCAGCAAGCGACTGGCATGCATTACACCATCGTCAATGGCACCGTGATCAACGATCACGGACACATGACCGGCGACCTGCCGGGCCAGGTGATGCGCGGCCCGCTTTACCGTCAGCAAAAGGCGGCTGCGTAATATGGGAGTGAGTTATATTCCGGTTGCCCGTATCGGAGAACTCAGTGCGGGGGCCATGAAGGAAGTTGACCTCGGCGGACGCCAAGTACTGGTGGCGTTCGTCGAGGGCAAATACTATGCATTCTCGCGTCACTGTCCCCACGAGGAGGCGGATTTGAAGGAGGCGGGACAGCTTCTCGGCAATACCCAGATTCGCTGCAACAATCATAGTTACTGTTTCGATCTTAAAACCGGCGACTGCACGCTGCCCAAAGGCGGCGCGCCGTTGACCGTACTTCCCGCCGAAGAACGGGGCGAAGAGGTCTGCATTCGCCTCGAGTGGTGAATTCGCGCTTGGCGATTGGGTCTCGCTGCTCGTCAGCGTGCGAGCGAGTGTTCGTCGGGGCTCGCATTCGATAACACCGCCATCACGGCCGGCACGATGCCCATGGATCATTTTAGTCCGCGCCCCATCGTTCGAACTTTAGTGCTTGTGCTGGTGCTTACCGGCATCAGCGCCCGTATAGATCAGCCTTGGGCCCAGGAGAAAAACTTCCTCTGGAAGGCTGCGGGCGAGAAAAACACGGTCTACATTCTCGGTTCGATCCATCTGCTCAAGCGCGACCGCGCCGTGCTGAAACCGATCGTTCAGGAAGTTTTCACCGATAGTAAACGTTTGGTGTTGGAAATCGACCTGCTCAAAGAGGGGCCGGAGAAGTTTCAGCAATTGTTGATGCAGAAGGGCATCGATGGCGACGGCAAGCAGCTGCAGCAGCAGTTATCGCCGCAAACGTACAAATTAGCCGCTGAGCGGGCCGACGACTTGGGCATCGATCTCAAGCTGTTGGCGCCGTTTAAACCTTGGGTCGTCGCATTGACCATGGTGGTGATGCAGTTGCAGAAGTTAGGCTACGATCCGAATCTAGGCATCGATCATCAGCTAGCTCGGCGCGCCAAGCAGGCGAGTAAGCCGGTTGCCGGCTTGGAAACTGCCGAATTCCAAATCGATATATTCAGCCGTCTGACTGCTCCGGAGCAGGACATGTTCCTCCGCCAGTCGCTGCTCGAAATGGACCAACTCGAGAAATCCGTCGACGATGTGGTGGCGGTGTGGGAGAACGGCGATATCGCGCGAGGCGAGCAGCTGTTTCTCGAAAGCATGCTTGCCTATCCAGAGTTGAAAGCCAAAGTACTCGACGAGCGCAATCGTAATTGGATAGGGCAAATCGAACGATTCCTCAAAGAAGACGAAGACATTCTCGTGGTGGTCGGCGCCGCCCATTTGGTCGGTAAAGAAGGGGTCATCGAGTTACTGAAGGCGCGCGGACACAAGTTGGAGCAAATGTAATGACTGGACGAAATCAGCAGCTTGAATCGATTCGGGTGGAGGATTGGATGACCGAAAGCGTTTTAGCGGTCGATACCTACGACAGTATTGCCATAGCCCGGCAGCTCATGGCGAAGCATCGAATCAACCAGTTGCCGGTGCTCGACAATGACCATCTTGTCGGTATCGTCACCGACCGAGACATTCGCGATGCCTACCCGACCAGCATGATGATCGATCAGACCCAGGCGATCGACAGCTTTGCCGAAAAAGTCACCGTCGAGGAAGTAATGACGCACGACGTCTTGATCGTGCGGCCGCAAACGCCGTTGTCGGCGGCGGTGGGATTGTTGCGCAAACATCGAATCGGCGCTTTGCCGGTGGTGCAAGAAAAAAACCTCGTCGGGATTATCACGCGCAGTGATATCCTGGATTACGTGCTGGATGGCGGGCCGAAGCGCAAACGGCTGGCCACAAGACCGGTCGCGAAAGCCAAAAAGAAGCG
>DATLCH010000083.1:0-3745 GCA_035526465.1 Candidatus Limnocylindrales bacterium
CCATCATTGCCCTGGGTAAACAAACGTTGATAAGCGATCTGCCCTTCGCGCGACAACAGCCAGTTCAAACCGATCTTGGCGGCGTTGGGATGGGGCGCTTTGTTGATCAATGCGACGCCGCCCGAGCCGCCGGTAATATACGTGCCTTCCTTCAACTGATCGGGCTTGAACCAATCGACCGGCAGACCTTGAGTCTGCATCAAATCCAGATCCATCCGCGACACCGGGCCAAAAATCGAGATCGCATACTTCCCTCCCGCCAGCCAGTCGCCCATTTGGCGCGTATCTCTGCTGATGACAATATCGGTCTCGGTGAGAATCCGCTTGATAAACTCGCGGCCCAACCCTTTATGGTGGTAGAAAAACCGTGTCGCATCGCCGGAGCCGCCTTGGGTCGGATCGTAGGCGACGATTTTTCCTTTCCACTTGGGGTTGAGCAAATCCCAATAGGATTTAATTTCCACGGGGTTCACCAGCTTGGTATTGAACGCCACCACCATGCGGTTTTCGCCGTTGAAGTTGAGCAGGTAGTGATTTTCCGGATCGACGTATTGGTGTTTGCCGCGCCACCACTTGGTGGCATCGGTAACTTCCGGAAGAATCAGCTGCGGCGGGATCGGATCGAGAACCTTGGCTTTGTAAAACACGTTGTAGCCGGTCGTCATGCCGTTGAGATAGAGATCGCCGGTATATTTTTCGGCGCGCCGCTCCGACATCAGCCGGCGCGCCGCGTCGGCGCCGCGATTGAAAACTCCGGTGATTTTGATTTCCGGATACTTTTTGGTCAGTTCACCGAAAAGCCCTTCGTATTCCGGGCTGCCGTAGAGCGTAAGTTGCCCCTCCTTCTTGGCGGCTTCCAGCGTCTTATCCCAGTCTGCTTTCCAAGCCTCCGCCTGCGCCGCGAGCGCGGCGGCTGCACCGAGCCCCCAATACAACGCGATCGTAAAAAGCCATTTTCTTGAATCTCTCATGAGTTCTCCCGAAAAATATTTTCACTGTGTTTTTGCAGAGCGTCTCGAACTTTCAAATTTCCATACTCAATTCTTCTTCGCCGCCTGCGCCTCTTTAATCACTTTGGACACCGGTGCCATATCAAGCCATTCAGCACGGCCGGCGTAAATATAGCGCACGCCCTTCTGGCGCCGTTGCGACGCCGGAATAACATCCGTGCTGACATCTTCGCGCATCGACTGGCGAATGTCGCCCACAGAGGCGAACACCTTTTGATAGGCCTCTTGTCCCTCGCGCGATAGCAGCCAATTGATCGCAATTTTCGCCGCGTTGGGATGAGGCGCGTTTTTGAAAAGGTTGACGCCGCCCTGAGACGGACCGACAAACGCGCCTTCTTTGAACTGACTCGGTTCGAAGTCGCGGATCGGCAATCCTTGCTTGGCCGCGGCTTCGACTTCGGTGACGAAAAAGGCAATGGCGTATTTCCCGGCACCGAGCCAATCGATCATTTGCCGCTCGTCGCGCGAATAGGTGAGCTCCATCTCACTGAATAATCGCCTGACATATTCCGCGCCGAGATCGGGGTGATTGTAAAGAAACCGCAGCGAATGAGCCACCGTGCTGACCCGATTCGGATCGTACGCGACCATCTTGCCTTTCCACTTGGGATCGAGAAAGTCCCAGTAGGATTTGATGTCCTTGGGGTTTACCAGCTTGGTGTTATACGCATTTTCGCTGCCATGAACGTTGCCCTGAAAGACAAAAATATATTTGGCTTCCGGATCGGCATAAAGGTGTTTGCCGCTCCACCATTTCGACTCATCGACTACTTCGGGAAGGATGAGCTGCGGGCGGATCGGCTCGAGAATATTGGCCTTGTAAAAAACCGTGTTGGGCGTCACCACGCCATTGATGAAAAGATCGACGAGGTATTGGCCAGCACGCCGCTCGGTCATCACGGCTTGGCCGTGCTCGTTGCCGCGCCGATTGGTATTCGATTTTACTTTGATCTCGGGATATTTCTTTTGGAATACCTCGAAGATCTTCTCGTATCCTTCGCTGCCGTAGAAGGAAACCTCTCCTTCTTTCTTGGCCGCTGTCACAGTTTTCTCCCATTCAACGCTCCAAGCGTCGGCCGCTGCCGCGAGACCATTCGTCTGACCGATCACGGTCACGAACACGATCACGAACCACGAAACTACCTGCGTCTTGCTAATCATCGCCCGTCACTCCATTTACTCCAACACTCGATCAATCCAGTTTTAAGACGCCCTTCCACTTCGCCGCCGCCGCCCGCCGCGTCTCCTCGGGAAAATAGCAAGTCTTGGCATACTGATCTTTCCAATGGTACGGCTGGCAGGCATTGATGATCGCGACCGAGTTAGTAAAGTTGCGCGCCGCGCGCGCGTCCGGCGTGATGCGCGGATCGAGCGGCGTGCTCCAGGCATCGGTGATGACGTTGATCGCAGTCGCCGGATCGCAGCGCGTCGCCAGCGCCCATAGGACATCGTCGATGTTCGACGGATCGACGTCGTCGTCGACGATAATAACAAAGCGCCGATGATAACCGTAGGTCGAGCCGAGCATGGCCATTGCCGTGCGCTTGGCGTGACCGCCGTATTTCTGTTTGATGGAGATCGCCGTTATGTAGCGCGTCTGGTATTCCCACACGCCCTGGACGTCGGTCACACCGGCTTTTTCCAACGCCAGCCACACATTGGCGGCGCTGAGCGGCACCGACTTGCCGGAGATGCCCGGCGGCATGCCAAAAATAATCGGGTCATTGCGGTAAAAAACGTTTTTGACCTTGACCACCGGTTCATTGCGCGTGCCGGAAGCGTAATAGCCGGTCCACTCGCCGAAGGGTCCCTCCGAGCGGCTGTCTTCCTGCGGCGGCACGATGAAGCCTTCGATGGCCAACTCCGAGGTCGCGGGAATCGGCAACCCGGTTTCTTTGCCGCGAATATATTTGACCGGTTCGCCGAATAGCCAGCCGGCGATTTCCAATTCCGACACGCCCCAGGCCTCGTACCAACTCGCCACTTTGGCAAGAATCGGATCTTGACCGAAACTAATCACCACCGGGCATGACTTGCCTTGTGCCCAATATTTTTCCCGAATCAGCCGTCCATGTTTACCCGGAGAAATCCAAATTCCCAACGTGTTTTTGTCGTGCACGCAGACACGGTAAGTGCCGACATTGGTCCACTTGCCGTCGGGGTCTTCCATAATCACCATGCAGCCGGTGCCAATGTAACGGCCGCCGTCTTCCTCATGCCAGCGCGGCGTCGGGAACTTGAGAAGATCGACCTTGTCGCCGCTATCGCAGTTCTCGGTGATTGGTCCGGTGGAAACTTCGACGGGCTTGAGCGGCGTCTGCTTGCCGAGCCGCTCTTTCCACTGGCGAATAATATCCAAGCCATTCCATTTAGGATCCAAACCGAACGCCAACGCCGTCGTCGCGGCTGAACAAACCGGATTCGTCACCACGCGAAAGCCTTTGGGATAACCCTTGATCTCGTCGAAGAGTACCACTTTCGGATTGTTCGCCCGCGCCGCCACTTCGGTAATCGCACCAAGTTCCAAATCCCAATCCGCGCCCCTCACATGACGCAGCTCTCCGAGCTTGTCGGCCGCGTCAAGGTAGCCGCGCAGATCTTTGTAAACGAGTGAAGTTTCATTTCCCATTGTCAGATCCTTGTCCGCGTCCGGCATCCGGTCATTTTCAATTCTCCATTATCCATTCTCGATTATCCAGCAAAGCTTCAGCGGATGACCTTATCGGCCCGATACA
>DATLCH010000091.1:0-6540 GCA_035526465.1 Candidatus Limnocylindrales bacterium
GACGGTTGGCGATCGCGGATACGAATAAACGTTGAGCAGCGAACCAAGTTTTACGTCTAGCAAGCATTCTTCTTTGGTCTCGCGAACCGCCGCTTCGGCAACGCTCTCCCCACGATCGACATAACCGCCGGGGAATACCCATTTGCCGAGCGCCGGCTCTACCCCGCGCTTGAGCAGAACGATGCCGCCATCCAATGTGAACACAGTGCCGGCAACCACCTTAGGGTCTTGATAAAAAATGAACGAGCAAGCTTGGCAGATCAATCGGCTGGGCTCGTTAGCTTTAAGGATTCTTTTATCTAGACCGCCGCCGCACTTGGGACAAAAGCGATAATCGATGTGCCCATGCCCATGATTGGCGTGGTGATGAGACTCATGATGATGATCTGATGCCATGGTTATTTTTCTAGCGCAGATCGCGTTGAAACAAAAGATGAATCCTGTAACTTGGGAAAATGCTGCGCGCGGTAATTTTTGACTTCAACGGCATCATAGTCGACGATGAGCCAATCCATTTTGAACTGTTCCGAAAGGTTTTTTCCGAGGAAGGGATAGATCTCACCAAGCAAGCCTACTATGAACGCTATTTGGGTTTCGACGATCGGGGTGCCTTCAGCTTTGGCTTTGGCGAACATGGTCGGCCGTTGAGCCATCAAAAACTCACAGAATTAATTGACCGTAAAGCGCTTTACTATCAGCAGGCGATCCGCAATCACGTCACGATCTTTCCCGGCGCGAAAGAACTCATCGTGAATTTGGCCGACGATTTGCCGCTCGCGGTAGCTTCCGGCGCGCTGCGCAACGAGATCGAAACCATTTTAACTACCGCTGGCTTAATTCGTCATTTCAAAGCCATCGTCAGTGCCGAAGATGTCGAACGGGGCAAACCAGAACCCGACATCTTTATCAAAGCTTTAGCCATCTTGAACGCGGGAATGGACAACGCCATTCAAGCTAGCGATTGCATCGTCATCGAAGACTCGAAAGAAGGCATAAAGGGCGCCCGGCGCGCCGGCATGAAATGTCTGGCGGTCACCAACTCGCATCCGGCCGAGTTGCTGGGCGAAGCCCACGCGATCGTTAAGAGCCTCGAGGAGGTCGGACTGGCGCGCCTAGCGCAGCTTTGCGCGTAACCGAACTGTAAGTCTCTCCTGCCAGCACATCAAAGATAATGATGGATGCCGGTTTCCACCGGATGACGAGTTTTATCTTGGCGGCGACGTGTGTTGGACGATGTTAAACGCTTCAGCGCATTTACAATAACGTTCTTTGCGGCTGACGCTATAGCCGGTAAAACTCCTTGGAGTTGGTCTCGAGAATCTTTTGCGCCTGGGTGTTGTTGATGCGGCCTTCCTCGACCCAGCCACGCACTTCCTCCAACGCTGTCAGATTGGCGGATATATCGGTATGGCTGTAATCCGTGCCAATCATCAGATTGTCTTCAGTGCCGAACTTTAAAAGCGACTGGATGTCATCGATGGGGTCGATAGTTACGAACAAGCGGTTGGCGCGGAACATATCCGGTTCTAGTTCGTAAAGATTGGGCAAGCGCGTCCCTTGACCGCGCAGCGACTGGCGCTTCACCGCTCCCAATTGCGAAACCGTATAAGGAATCCACGAAGCTCCCGATTCGATGAAGCCAAATCTTAGTTTGGGAAACTGCTTGGCGATGCCGGAGCTGACGACCGCGTGGCACGAGTACATCACCGGAAAGCCGCGATCCCATTCATGGCCGGGCAGCGGGTGCCCTGTATGGATGCATAAGGGGAGGTCGAGGGAGCTAGCTTCTTCGTAGACGGGAAAGAAATGTGGATCGGTTACATACCGGTCAAGATCAAATCCGCGCTTAAAGATGCCGCAGGCGCCATGTTCTTTCGCCCAACGCAGCTCCGCCACTGCTTTCTCCGGGCTCAGCAACGGCAGCACCGCCGCCCAACGCAGCCGGCCGTTTGTCGGCGCGCACTTATCGGCCAACCAACGATTATAGGTTGTGGTTAGCGCCCACTCGGCCTCAGCGTTGCTGGTGTTGTAGCGGATGAAAAATGTCGGAAAGATGACCTGAACAGCGACACCCATTTTGTCCATGTGCGCAACCCGGCCCGGCACGTCCTGAAGTTCTCGAAGGACACGCGGCGGATGATTGATTTCGTCGCGAATGGCGCGATTTTGCAGTCGCCCTTCGACGACCCAACAGCGGCTGTTGGTTGGGTTATAACCGGCGCGCTTGGCCTCGTCTGGAGGCATCGTTGTGGTCACGGGGATGTACTTGGCGTATGGCGTACCTTCCAACTTCTTCCAAGTGTCTTCGCTTTCATCGACGTGCGTATCGGCATCGATCATGGGCATCGGAGAACCTCCACAAAAACCATCAGATTTTTCTTACAATAGGGTTACAGTTTATGGTTTTTCCTGTCAAATCGTGGACTCCATAGTAAGCGCCCCGAAGACACAGGGGAGTCATCGCAAGTCAGTTATCTTAGGCAAAAAGATCCCGCTTGGAAAATTCTTAAATCACCGATAGGGAGTTCGCTGCGGCCGGAGGGTAATTTCGATCGGGCAGGCTGTTGCCGGAGAGGTGAGCACATAAAGCACGGCTTCGGCGACGTCGTCGGCCTGAATCATCCTGCTGCGGTCCAGTTGCTTCACCGGCGGAATCATCGGCGTGTCGACGAAGCCCGGCAAGATCACAGCGACTTTGATGCCATTCTCGCGAACCTCTTCAAAGAGCGATTGTGTGAAGCCGATCAGACCGAACTTCGAAGCGGAATAAGCGGCGCCATTGGCTTCGCCGCTCTTGCCCGAGACCGAACCGATGTTGATAACAGCGCCGTCGCCTTTCCTGATCATCGGCGGGAGTAATTCTTTTGCTAGGATCATCGGCGCCCGCAAATTGAGGCGAAACGTCTGATCCCAGTCGTCGACGCGCGAACGCACGACTGGCGCGCGTTTGCCCCAACCGGCATTGTTGATCAAAAAGTCCACCGCGCCGCACGCCTGCACCAATGAGTGCAACTCGTCATCACGAGTCAGGTCAGCTTGAACCACGCGGGCATTGCCGTTTGCAGCAACTATTTCTTGCTCCACAGCGAGTAATTCAGCCAAGCTACGCGCAGTAACGACAACCGTACACCCGGCTTTGGCCAGTGCGACCGCGATGGCGCGGCCGATACCTCGACCTGCACCTGTTACAAGGGCGGTTTTCCCGGCAACGCTGTTCATTCGTGTCCCGTCATCCGAGAGAAAAGCCGGTCTCGTATCGAGCCGGTGTTTGAATCGAAAATTTTTTCAGAGTTGAAGCTGGTTTGGCCCGCCTAACGATTTTCTACAGGACGGTTTTCAACACGGCCCGTCGGTCGACGACACAAATTCGCCCGCGCATCTGCAGTTTTGACGATATTGGCTAGTGAACCGTAGAACTTTCATCTTGATCGGTCGACTGCGTAACCGATGAGCCATGATGCAATATCATGCGCCAGCCATCGGCGGTTTTTAGAAACACATTCGTGGTCAGGATAGCCGCGGAAAAAATTTGTCCTTGGATCGAGCTGTTCAAGTTTTCATAAAGGGTCACCCAGGCAACTTCGCCGCTCACGTTTATATTTACATCAGTCAAGGTGAACTGCATGGACGGCGTGTTTTCAAAGATGCGCTTCCAACTCTCCATCACCGGACCCCAACCGCGCAGAATGCGCCAGCCGGGATGACCGCATTGAATATCGGTGTCTTTAGCCCAAACAGCTTCCATCGCATCGAGTTTAAGAGTCTCGAAGGCGCGATAGAAACCCGCGTTGGCTTCGCCAACTGCTTCTTCGTCAGTCATGATCAGCGACTCTTTCGTAGCAAATTCGCACTTCGCTGTTGCGCGCCAGCGGCACAGAGCTTCGCAGCATTTTGGACTCGCAGGTGCTGCGAACTCGAGGGTCAGCGCGCCCCTGCGGTGCAATTACCAGCGAAAGAAAAGGCATAATGCTGTTAATGGTGCGGTTTGGGCGTCACGAACACCAGCGTAACGAGGCGTGCTTGGCTTCGGTTGGCGACGCCATGACTCTGCCCGGCCGGCGCGAGGACGATCTCCCCTGCTGCCAACTCGCGCTCTTCAGTGCCCACAGTAAACGCGCCGCGCCCTTCGAGAACGTAATAGATCTTGTCCTCGGCGGCGTGGGTGTGTGGTTTCTGCTCCTGTCCTGGTTCGAAGCAATAGGTGTCGCAGAAAAAGTGTTCGGTTTCGAAAATGCCGTTCTTTTTCATCTTTTCCGGCGAAAAATTAATCGCATCCGACAATTTTTTGAAGTTGCTCATGGCTCACTCCTCTCGAGTGTTGTCGGCGATACTACCATAGAGGTGACGGCATGCAAAAGCAGGATGAATCTGATAGTTCTCGTGCATGGACTCCGTGCTGATCCGCTATCATGAAATCGCGCTTAAGAAAGGGAATCGAGCGTATTTCACCGAATTGCTCAAACGCAACATCCTCGCAGCGGTCAAAGACCTTGGCGCAAAAGAAATTCGCAGCTTGCCGGCACGCCTGCTGTTGACCTTTCGCAACGAAATCGATCCCGACACGCTGATTAAACGCATGTCCAGTGTGTTTGGCATCGCCAATTTTTCTTTAGTGCAGCGCACCGAGTGCGACATAGAGCAACTGCGCAGGCAAATTTTGACTGGACTCGACGGCGCACCTTTCTCGAGCTTTCGCATCGACACCCAGCGCGGCGACAAGACGTTCCCGCTCAACTCGCCCGAGATCAATCGCCAACTTGGCGCCGCGGTACAGGAGAAGTCCGGCGCCCGCGTCGATCTCACCAATCCGGAATTTACAGTACACGTCGAGATCCTGCCCAAGGACGCATTCTTCGGCTACAACAAACTGCCAGGCGCCGGGGGTCTGCCGGTTGGTGCCAGCGGGCGGTTAATGGCCCTCATTTCTGGCGGCTTCGATTCGCCGGTGGCGGCTTACCGTATGATGCAGCGCGGCTGCCGCGTCAACTTCGTGCATTTTCATAGCGCGCCGTATCAGGACAAGACCTCCCAGGACAAAGTGCAGCAACTCGTCAAGCTTCTGACGCGTCATCAGTTTCAATCGCGCCTCTACATGGTTCCGTTCGGCGAGATTCAGCGTCAGATCGTCGCCGCCGTGGCACGGCCGTTACGTGTAGTCTTGTATCGCCGCATGATGCTGCGTATCGCCGAACAGATAGCACGCAAAGAAAAAGCTCGCGCGTTGATCACGGGCGAGAGTCTCGGCCAGGTGGCATCACAGACATTGGAAAACATGACGGTGATTCAACAGGCTGTAACGATGCCGATCTTGCGTCCACTAGTGGGCATGGACAAGCAGGAGATCATCGATCAAGCGCGCCGCATCGGCAGCTTCGAAACTTCTTCGATCCCGGATCAGGACTGCTGTCAGCTCTTCGTGCCGAAACATCCCGCGACCAAGGGCAGACTCGACGACGTCGAAGCCGATGAGGCGAAACTGCAGGTGACCGAATTGGTCCGCTATGGACTCGAGAGTGCGAGCAATGAGGAATTCGTGTTTCCGAGCGCTGTCCCAGACGTCGAAAACAGAAAAGCTATGTGTTAACGCCGCAAAACGATCGGCGAACGTTGGTATCGACGCTTACAGACAAATTAAAACCGAAGATGGATGCCGGTTTTCACCGACATGACGAATTCAGAGATCCCGCCGTGCAAAAACTTTTGAACGATTAAAACAAATCCAGTTAGGCCTTTATTCCTGATGCCACCCAAGCGGGCATCGGTAGCTCGACCACGTCGCGTTTGGTGTACTGCGCGAGCGATCCGCGCATTTCATCGCGGATTTTCGTTAGTACCGTTGGTTTTTGCGCGCGCAACAATCCAGCCGTGCGCACGGTGCTGTCCTTCATGGCGTTGAATAAGCCGTCGCCCGCGGGCAAGCGCCAGACCTGTTGAACTTTGATCACGCTGGGAGTCTCAAAGCCGGCGACAAGCAAACTCCGTTGGCACTCCTCCGGGTCGCTGTAACGGAAGAACGGCGGACCTTCCGGCAGTTCGACACGTGGCTCGCCGTGAAGTTCAACGGCGCGCAGGACGATGCCGAAGCCAATCGTCTCTTCCGGTTTGGCCCACACCGAGAATGCGAAGCGGCCATTGGTACGCAGGATGCGTCGAGCTTCGATCAAGGCTTTCTCTGGCTGGCCAAGATGAAGTATGCCGAAATTCATCGCTGCAGCGTCGAAAAGACCATTGCCGAAGGGCAGCGCTTCGGCGTCGCCCTCGCGAAACTCCACACCAGCATGCAAGCGCTGCGCGTGCTCGACCATCGCTGCCGAGAAATCGACCCCGACTACGGCGGCCCCGCGTTTGGCAGCTGCTGCCGCCACGTAGCCTGGGCCGCTAGCGATGTCGAGTAAGCTCATGGCTTTTTTCAAACGCACCGCATCGAGCAAGGGTTCGATTGCCTGCGAGGTTAGGGGACCGAACGTATCGTGATAGCCAGCGGGTATTGCCTGCCAGCCCGCCAGCTCGAAGCTGCGAAATTTTTCCGGTTCCAGGATC
>DATLCH010000103.1:0-5919 GCA_035526465.1 Candidatus Limnocylindrales bacterium
GGTGCGTTGGCGGCAGAAACGTTGATTATTGCGCCGGCAGTCAGCGCAGCGGCCGCAGCCGAGAGCGCCTTTGAGAATGACGCGATCGCCTTCTTTGACGTGATGAATCGCTGCGGCGTTCTTGCCGAGCTTGTCAATCCGGCCGAGAATTTCATGACCGAGAATGATCGGATAATCGACCTTTAACTTGCCGTGAAGATATTTCACGTCGGTGCCGCAGACGCCGCCCATCTCTACTCTCAACAGCCCGCCGTCCGGCGGAATGTCGGGCATCGGATACTCGCGGACCTCGAGTTTGTCGGGGCCGAGCAGTGTCGCTCCTCTTGAACTTGCCATGGTTTGTCCTCCTTACCTGTGCTTTGTATTCGAGCAGAAGTCTCTCGCCCTTGCTCGGGATGAAGAGACACGGTTTTAATCCGATCTCACTTCACTTCACTCGGTGTTCCTGAGAAACTTTGTCGATGAAACCGCTGCTTTCAAGTTCCTTGACCAGTGATAAATCGGTGTAACGGTCTGGGTTTTCTTTTAGTACCTTGGGATCTTTCTTGCCGACTTCTTGAATCGGCAGCTCGAAATACTCCCGTGAGGGATAGGGTTTGAGCGGAAAATCATACTCCTTGAAGTTTTCTTCCAGCACTTCGCGATCCTGAACTTTCATGTATTTCGACAGCACTTTCATGGCGAATTCCTTATTCGACTTGTAGAGCGCCACGCCCTCGATCATTGCTTTGGTAAAGTTGACCAGCTCCGGTCGCATCTTCCCCAGGTAGGAGCGGCGCGCCACGAAGAAAAGGCTTGAGTAGGGAATGTTCAACTTCGACGCGTCGAGCAGCAGCGTCATGCCGAGTTTGCGCGCCTGCAGGGTCATCGGCGGGGTCAGCATGGCGGCATCGGCATTGTTCGTCTCGACGGCGGCAATGCGGTTGGCTTGATTGCCAACTTGCAGCAGCGCGACATCGATGTCGGGCCGCAGCCCCTCGCGCTGGAGCAGGAAGCGTGCCGCGAAGTCGGCATTGCTGCCGAAACGACTGATGGCGACGCGTTTTACCTCCTTGATATTTTTGATTCCTTTACGCGCGTAGACGCGGTTGTCCATCGTGTTGCCCAAGCGGCCGAACATGACGAGATCGAGCTGCGGCGTCGAGATTACCACCTGGGGCGAAAACATGCCGACATGCGCGTCGCCCGAGCTTAGCGCGGCGGCCGCTGACGATGCGCCCTGAATGAAGATCAGCTGTACGTTATTGCCGTACTTTTCGAAAAGTTTGGCTTCCTTGGTTACCCAAAGGGGCGCGAATTGACCGACCTCGCTGGTCCAAACGACGTTGATGTTAGCCGCGCCAATCGTGTTTGTTTGGCCGCACATCCACGCGATAATACTCAGCCGAACCATTCGCCGGACAATCGTCATGATCCGCTCCTTGGAGGTGAATGTGCCCATAGTTGATCTTGCTTCCCGCTTACCCCTATACTTCCGAAGCGCCATTATAATCAAGTTGGAGGAGGAGAAATGATTCAATCCAGTTTGGCCGTGTTGTTTTTATTTTGGCTTGTTAGCTTTGCGTCGGCTCAGTCTCCAACTCGGGTGATGTCCGGCTACGCCGCGACGTCGGGACCGCATGCGGTATTGTGGATTGCGCGCGACGCCGGGTTATTCGAGAAAAATGGCTTGCGCACCGATGTCGCTTATATTCGCAGCGGCTCGACCATGGCTCAAACCTTGGTCTCCGGCGATATCCAAATGTCGCAGATGGGCGGACCGGCCATGCTCGCCGCCGGAGTTGCGGGAATGGACGTTACCTTTGTAGCGGTTGCACTCAACACGACACCGATCGTCTTGATGGGCACAGTTTCCAAAGTCGAAGAGTTGAAAGGGAAAGCAGTGGGGGTCACCCGCTACGGATCCAACACCGATATCTCGGCGCGCTTTGCAATTCGCAAAGCCGGACTGCAACCGGAGAAGGACGTCGCGTTGGTTCAACTCGAAGACTATGCCGGCATCATGGGCGGCATCGCCTCTGGCCGGATTGCCGCTGGGGCACTCGCCGACCCGTTTACCGATGCCGCGAAGAAGCTCGGCTACAAGGAAGTCGCCGATGTTGCTGCTATGGGTCTTGAGTTTCCTTTCGTTGGGATTGCCGCAAAAAAATCTTACATCAAAGACAACGTCGATACTGTGCAGCGTTTTGTACGGGCCTACACCGAGGCGATTGCCATGTACAAAAATAACCGCGATCTCGCCATGAAAATCACCGGCAAATACACCGGCATCAAAGATCCGGCTATTCTCGCATCGACCGTGGATTTTTATGCGCCGAAGTTGCAGCGAGTGCCATTCGCGACGGTCGGTGGTCTGCGCTTCGTTCTCGACCAAGTAGCAGTGCGCGATCCGCGCGCCAAGAATTACACCCCCGAAACATTTATGGATATGCGCTTCGTCAAGCAGTTGGAAGATAGCGGCTTTATCAAAGCGCTTTACCCCAAAGGCTGATGCGCCTTAACAATTCTGTGAGATCACGATTTTATTGCGCGCGAGAAATAGGCTTGCGATGAATAGCATTAGCAGCGCGCTGGCCATGATCGTTGGAATCAAATAGTTAATCGCGGGGAGAATCGCCAGCGCCGCCAAACCGATTCCCATCACGGGTCGCACTTGCGGTTTGATCAAACTAAGCAGTAGCGCGCAGGGTATGATGAGCAGAGTCAAATCGTGAGTAAATAAGTGAGGCAGTACGATCATCAGGCCAAGGCAGTTCACGATCCAGCGGGTCGCGTGATCGTCGCTATGCTTGGCCTCGGGCCAATTGATCCAGATTAAAATCCCGACAATTAACGCGCTTAGGAGCCACCAAGTCAGCGCGTGCCAAGCCGTCGGCAACCCGTAGATCACCAATACGCGCAGATTATGCATGCCACGCCATTGATTCCACCAGTCGCTATCCGCGCTGACCATCCGGCGTGCCAGTCGAAAATATTGCGTCGACGCCTCGAAGCCAATCCAAAGAAATAGGCCGATAATGAGCACGCTGGCGACGGCGGCGCCGACGAGAAATTCGCGCCAGCGACGACGCACCAGCATGATTAAATGGGGAATCGCCAAGTATTGCGGTTTGATACAAAGCAATCCGGCGCAAACTCCCGCAACCGGGCGCTCCGCTTGCCTCTGGGCCAGGACATGGGCGGTCAGAAAAAATAGCACAAGGGCGGAGGTTTGACCGTAGAAAATTACTCCGTGAACGGCGAAATTGCAGAGTGTAAACAACAGCAGCCAATGAGATTGATCGCTGGATAGATGCAAACCGCGAATCAGTAATCGCAAGCTTTGGCCAATCAGCAGTAGGTTCACAAGCGTCATGATCAAGAATGCCGTGGAAAATTCGAACCAAGCCAACGGCGCGAGAAAGGCGGCGGTAATCGGCGGATAAACGAAAGGTAATACTCTTTCCACCGGGGCGATGCGGTTTTGATAGAGTTGCTGGCGATCGAGGTCGTAGAGGGATTGCGGATCGTCCCACATCAATTGCGCTGCCGCATAGAATGTGACGAAATCGGCAACACAGTTATCGGTGCTGCACTTCGGGACATGGTGGGCGTAGATGTTCCACCAATTAAGGCTCATCAGGAAAGCGAGGCCCAGCCCGACGCCCACAAAGCCCGCCTTAATGCGGTTGATTTGACTTGCACTCGCCATAGTGGCGCTTTAGACGACGTTCGGCGTTGGCGGGTGTCCTTTCGCTCGTACGTTTCAGCTTCGTGACAGCGCCATTCCAAGCAACACTGCCAGGGGACCGAGTCCGGCGTTAAGTTTCAGGAGCACGAACCAGCGGCGCCAGTCGCTCAGCAGCGCTTCGGGCCAGACGGCGGCGCTGGGGTTAAGCGCTGCTGTTTGTCGAGCAATGCTCGGTGCGTATTTGAAAACTTGCAGGCAGTGATGAACCGTCATCGCCATAAAAACGAAGAGTTTGCCGCCGAGAAGGGCCATGTACGCGCCGCCCGTTGTGACGGCGGACGGATTGCCGAGCGCGAGATTGGCGATGCCAGTGATAAGTAGCACGGCGATACCGATCCATGAGATCGCTTCGAGACCGATGCGACCTCGGTTCATCGTGCGGATCGCGATGCTCGGTTCCATATCATGCACCGCCGAACCCATGACGACAAGAAAGAAAACCATGGCGCCAATCCACATCGCAAACGCGATTAGATGCATTAGCAAATTTATCGTCTGCCAAGTAGTCATGGTAAAGTAAGGATGAACAAGCGCAGCTCTGTCAGTAGCATCGGTGCTAAACCATTGCAAATCTCGGGCTATTCTTCTTGAAATGGTACTATCGCTGTGTTAGCTAGAACCTAGTTTTTTTCTCATACTTCCATAAATTTTAAGGATGGTTGGATAATGCTGCGTTGGTTGCCGGAAGATGTGTCTACGTACGGTCATGAGATCGACTCGTTATTTTACCTGATCTATTACATCACGGCGGTGACTTTTGTGCTCGTCACCGTTTTGATGGTTTGGTTTTTAATTAAATATCGGGAACAGCCCGGACGGCGCGCGATCTATAACCATGGCAACACCACACTGGAAATCATCTGGACGGTTATCCCCGCGGCCATTTTGATCGTACTGTCGTTCATGAGCGTCAACACGTGGGCTAAGATCAAGCGCAACATTCCGGCCAGCGATTTTGAAATTCAGGTCACCGCCAAGCAGTTCAACTGGGATGTAGTTTATCCCGGCGCCGACGGTAAGTTCGGCACGGAGGATGATGTCAAATTCGACAACGATCTTCATGTGCCGGTGAACAAGGTGGTTCGAGTTCATTTAATGTCGAGCGATGTCATCCACAGCTTTTTCATTCCCAATCTGCGTTTCAAGCAAGATGCCGTGCCCGGTCGTACGATTTTGACCTGGTTCGAAGCCAAGAAGGCAGGCAGGTACGAGTTGCCTTGCGCTGAACTGTGCGGCTTCGGTCACTCCGGCATGAAGGGCTGGCTCAATGTCCACACGCCGGAAGATTATCAAAAGTGGGCTGCGGAGAATCTCGCGCCCAAGCCCCAATAGCACGTCTCTAAATTAGCCGAGGATTACTACGGAGGTTGTCAAGCGATGAGCGAGTCAGCAGTGGCGCATGGAGCGCATGGACATCACGCAAAGCCGAGTTTCGTCAGTCATTATCTATTTTCACTCGATCACAAGATGATCGCCCGGCAATTTCTCTTTGTCGGCCTGCTAATGCTTTTGATCGGCGGTATTCTCGCCATGCTGGTGCGCTGGCAGCTGGCCTGGCCGGAAACTCCGGTGCCGGGCCTCGGTTTTATCTCTGAACCTTACATTTATCCGGGTCCCAACGGCGGCGGTATTATTCCGCCGCAGACTTATAACGCACTTTTTACGATGCATGCGACGATCATGATTTTTTTCGTGGTCATGCCAATCATGGTCGGTACCTTCGGGAACTTTCTTATTCCACTGATGATTGGCGCCGGCGACATGGCGTTTCCGAAACTCAATATGTTGTCGTTTTGGTTCGGCGCAGTTTCCGGAGTCATCATGCTGGCCAGTTTCTTCGTACCCGGCGGACCGGCTGCCGGCGGTTGGACCGGTTATGCCACGCTATCGGCCAGGGCGCAGTACACCGGCGTCGAGTGGGGGCAGCATCTTTGGATCATCGCTTTGATGGTCAACGGTATTTCGTCGTTGATGGGTGCGATCAATTACATTACCACGATCGTCAACATGCGCGCCCCGGGGATGGGCTATTTTCGCATGCCGCTGACAGTCTGGTCGCTGTTCGTCACGGCAATTCTTTTGCTGCTCGCGCTGCCGGTCTTGACGGCCGCGCTGGCGATGTTGTTGTTCGATCGCATGGCCGGTACCAGCTTTTTCTTGCCGGAAGGCGGCGGTGAGCCGCTGCTCTG
>DATLCH010000104.1:0-10387 GCA_035526465.1 Candidatus Limnocylindrales bacterium
GAAGCGATTATCCATGAGGCGCGCCAGCAGCGCGAAACGATTCTCGCCCAAGCCCGTGAGGAGGCGGCCCGGAGTCTTGAACAGATAAGACAAGAAGTTGCCGCCGCCCTAGAACGCGAAAAGCATGTCGCGGCCGCTGAAATCAGTTCGGTCGCTGCGGACATGGTGAATAAAATTCTCGGGAGGAGAGTCGGGTGAGCAGCCATAATCTTCGCGAACTATTCACCACGGCACAATTGTGGGCTTCGGAAGCAGCCAGTCACGGCGCCGCTGAGCATCACGTTCCAGAAGTCACCGATGTCATCTTCCCAGCGCTTAATTTTCTTATTTACGCCTTCATTATCGTCAAATACGCGCTCCCGGCAGTGCGCAGTTTTTTAAAAAGCCGGCGCGAGGAAGTGATCGCGACGATGTCGCAAGCCTCGGCAAAGAAGGCCGCGGCGCAGGCGTTGGTCGACGAATACAAGGCGAAACTCACGGCGGTGGACCGGGAAATCCAAAGCTTGCAAACGACTCTGCGCGAAGAGGGCGAGCGCGATCAAGTGAAGCTGATCGCCGATGCCAATGCCTTGGCGGCCAAGATCAAGGACGACGCGAGAGTTCTCGCCGAGCAAGAAGTCAAAATGGCCCGCCAGAAAATTCGCGAGGAAATGGCAATGCAGGCGGAAGCCACGGCGCGGGCGTTGCTCCAGCGTAACTTGTCAATCGACGATCAAAATCGCTTGGCGAATGAATTTATTGAAAGCATTGGGCGGGCGCGATGACCGAAGGCAGCTTAGCACGCAGATACACCAAGGCATTGTTCCAATTGGCGCGCGACGACGGTCAAGAAGACGCTGTCGGCCATGAGATTGAACAATTTTACGCCGATTATAGCCGCTCCGAATTACAGCAGGTACTGATCAATCCGGCATTCCCGATTGACACGCGTAAACAAATACTCGACCAGGTGGCGCACAGCGCTCGCCTGTCGTCACTGACCGTAAGATTTTTGTCCCTGCTTCTGGAGCGCGACCGCTTGGGCCACCTGCCCGGTATCGTTAGCTGCTATCGCCGATTGCTCAACGAAGCCAAGAGTCGGGTGGACGCCAAAGTGGTTAGCGCCACCGCGCTCGATACGGCGATGGTCGAGCGGGTGCGTGGTCAACTGCAGACCATTTCCGGTAAAGAGGTAATTCTTCAACAGATAGTCGACTCAGACTTACTCGGCGGCCTGCAAGTGGAGCTCGAGGGAAAGATCTACGACGGCAGCCTGCGTACGCAATTGGAAAAGATGAAACAGCGCATCGCGCGGGGCTATTAAGGAGCACGAGATGGAGATTGGAACAGCGGAAATCAGCCGAATCATCAAAGAGCAGATTCGCGATTACGATAAGACGGTTGAAATCCAAGAAGTCGGCACGGTGCTTTCCACCGGCGATGGTATCGCGCGCATTCACGGCCTCGACAAAGTTGCTGCCGGTGAGCTGTTGGAATTTCCTCACGGCATATTCGGTATCGCGTTGAACCTGGAAGAAGACAATGTCGGTGCCGCGCTGTTCGGCGAAACCCATATGATCAAGGAAGGCGATACGGTCAAGCGGACCGGCCGCATTGCCGAGGTTCCGGTCGGCAAGGAAATGATCGGCCGTGTCGTCGATGCGCTGGGGGCGCCGATCGACGGTCGCGGCCCAATCGAAAGCAAAGATCGCCGCCGCATAGAACTGAAAGCTCCCGGCATCGTTGCCCGCCAACCGGTGAAAGAACCGCTGCAAACCGGTCTGAAAGCGATCGACGGCATGATCCCCATCGGCCGCGGCCAGCGCGAGCTGATCATCGGCGACCGCCAAACCGGTAAAACCGCCGTCGCCATCGACGCGATCATCAATCAAAAAGGCGGCAACGTCATTTGTATCTATGTGGCCATCGGTCAAAAGCGCTCCACGGTCGCCCAAGTTGTCGATCGGCTTCGAGAGGCCGGCGCGATGGACTATTCCATTATCGTCGCGGCGACAGCGTCCGAGTCGGCGCCGCTGCAGTTCATCGCCCCCTATTCAGGATGTACCATGGGCGAGTACTTCCGCGACAATGGCGGCCACGCCTTGGTTATTTACGACGATCTATCGAAGCACGCGGTTGCTTATCGCCAATTGTCTTTGCTGCTACGACGGCCGCCGGGACGTGAAGCCTATCCCGGTGACGTTTTTTATCTTCATTCCCGCTTACTCGAGCGCGCCGCCAAGATGAGCGCTGAACGCGGCGGCGGTTCACTAACTGCGTTGCCGATCATCGAGACCCAAGCCGGCGACGTTTCGGCTTACATCCCGACCAATGTGATTTCGATCACCGACGGTCAGATTTTTTTGGAAAGCGATTTGTTCTATTCAGGCGTTCGGCCGGCGATCAATGTCGGCATCTCGGTTTCCCGAGTCGGCGGCAATGCGCAAATCAAGGCGATGAAACAAGTCGCCGGTACGCTGCGTTTGGATTTAGCGCAGTATCGCGAAATGGCCGCTTTTGCTCAATTCGGTTCCGATCTGGATGCAGCGACACAGAAGCAATTAAATCGCGGCGCGCGTTTAGTCGAATTACTCAAGCAGGGCCAGTACCAGCCGCTGTCGGTCGAGCAGCAGGTGGTGATCCTTTATGCCGGCACCAATGGCTATGTCGACGATCTCCCGATCAATTCACTTAAACGGTTCGAACAAGAGCTTTTTTCGTTCATCAGTTCACGTCATCCCGACGTTTTCGCCGACGTTTTGACAAAGCGCGAATTGGACGGCGATCTACGTGGCAAGCTCAACAAAGTCCTGGAAGAGTTCAAGGGAGTGTTCAAAGCGTAGTTGCGAGTTTTCGAAATTTCACCGTTATGGCAACCCTCAAAGTTATACGCAAACGGATCGGCTCGGTGCGCAACACCCAGCAGATCACCAAAGCGATGAAGATGGTCTCGGCGGCCAAGCTGCGGCGCGCTCAGGAAGCCGCGGTCCAGGCCCGCCCGTACGCGGAGAAGATGACCGAGCTGTTAAAGAATGTTGCCGCGCGGGTAGCCAGTGAAGCCCATCCGCTTTTGGCGCCGCGCGAGGAAAAAAAAGTCCAGCTTGTGCTATTCACCTCCGATCGCGGCTTGTGCGGTGGCTACAACACCAACATGATTCGTGCCGCAGAAGCATTTATCCGTCAGCATGCCGGTGATCGGCAGTTTCAATTGTCATTGGTTGGGCGCAAGGGTGCCGACCATTTTCGCCGCCGTGGCGCGGACATATCGGAGCGTTACGTCGATATTCTCTACAAAGCGGCCGATGAATTGGCCGGCGAGATCGTCGATAAACTGATTAAGCGGTTTGTCAATGGGGAAGTGGACGCGGTTTACATCGTATACAGTCGTTTTCGTTCGGCGTTGTCGCAAGTGCCAACGGTGGAAAAGTTGCTACCGGTGACAGTGGCCGAAAGCATTGACGCTCAGCAGCAGACGGAATATCTGTACGAGCCCGGTGTCGAGCAATTATTGGCGAGCTTATTACCGCGCATCACCGGTGTGGCGGTGCAGCGGGCACTTTTGGAAGCCACTGCTAGCGAACATGGCGCGCGCATGACAGCTATGGAATCGGCGAGCGGTAACGCCGCCAAAATGATAGGGTCTTTAACGCTGCAAATGAACCGGGCACGCCAGGCTTCGATCACCCGCGAGCTGTTGGAAATCGTCGGTACGGCGGAAGCACTGAAATAACTACCGTGATCGTCTCGTTAACCGCCGGGGCACGTACTTACGAGCACGAACATGATTCGAGGAATGATTCGGAGGTCTTAATACAATGAGTACGGGTAAACTCACCCAAGTCTTGGGTGCGGTCGTCGATGTCGAATTTTCCGACGGCGCATTGCCACCGATTTATAATGCGCTCAAGATCACAAATCCGGCGATCAGCGATGCGCAATGGAATCTGGTTGTCGAAGTGGCGCAGCATTTGGGTGAGAACACTGTGCGCTGTGTCGCCATGGATACCACGGAAGGTTTAGTTCGTGGCATGGACGTGCTCGATACCGGAGCCGGCATCAGCGTGCCCGTGGGCGAAGAGACTCTGGGACGGATTCTCAATGTCATCGGCGAGCCGGTGGACGAAATGGGTCCGGTCAATGCCAAGAAAAGCTCGCCGATTCATCGCTCTGCCCCTGAATTTGTCGACCAGGAAACCAAAGTTCAAGCGCTTGAAACCGGCATTAAAGTCGTCGACCTGCTGGCACCCTATGCGCGCGGCGGGAAAGTCGGCCTATTCGGCGGCGCTGGAGTTGGCAAGACCGTCATTCTCATGGAGTTGATCAATAACGTCGCCATGAAGCATGGCGGTTATTCCGTCTTCGGCGGCGTTGGCGAGCGTACCCGCGTAGGCAACGATCTCTGGCTTGAAATGAAGGAGTCCGGCGTTATCAACAAGGCCTCGCTGGTCTACGGTCAGATGAACGAGCCTCCTGGAGCGCGCGCGCGCGTCGCCTTGACCGCCTTGACCTTGGCTGAGTACTTCCGCGATGACGAAGGGCGTGACGTGCTGCTGTTTTTGGATAACATTTTTCGTTTCACTCAGGCGAACTCGGAAGTCTCCACCCTGCTCGGCCGTATGCCTTCTGCCGTCGGGTATCAGCCGACCCTATCGACCGATTTGGGCGAGTTGCAAGAACGCATCACGACCACGCGCAAAGGTTCGATCACTTCCGTTCAAGCTATTTATGTCCCGGCCGACGATCTGACCGACCCGGCGCCGGCGACCACTTTCGCACATTTGGACGCGACCACCGTTCTTTCCCGGCAAATCGCCGAACTGGGCATTTATCCGGCCGTCGATCCGCTCGACTCGACCTCGCGTATTCTCGATCCTTTAGTGGTCGGCCAGGAACACTATGAGGTTGCCCGATCAGTGCAGCTCCTGTTGCAGCGTTACAAAGATTTACAGGACATCATCGCGATTCTCGGCATGGACGAGCTTTCCGAAGACGATAAATTGACCGTTGCGCGGGCCCGTAAAGTGCAGCGCTTTCTGTCCCAGCCGTTCCACGTCGCCGAGCAGTTTACCGGCATTCCGGGCGCCTACGTCGAGTTGAAAGACACGATCCGCGCGTTCCAAGAAGTAGTCGCCGGCAAACACGACGACATTCCTGAACAGGCTTTTTACATGGTCGGCACCATCGAGCAGGTCCAAGAAAAAGCCAAGAAGATGGCCGCAGCTTAGCTCAGGCATGGGGCGTGAGCCATGAGGCATGAGTCAGATTCTCGACTCGCGCCTTGCGTCTTTCGCCGCACGCCTTGGTATTTACCATGGCAGACAAGATTATACTGAGAGTCGTAACACCGAGCCGGCTGGTTCTCGAAGAGGAGGTCGACGAGGTCACCGCTCCCGGCGAACTTGGCGAGTTTGGCGTCCTGCCCAATCACATTGCGTTCTTGTCGACGCTGGTTCCAGGCGAATTGAGCTACAAACAAGGCGCTGTGCGTCATTCATTAGTCGTCGCCGGCGGGTATGCTGAGGTTTTGGAGAACGTCATGACCGTGCTTGCCCCGGCGGCGGAGTTTCCCGGCGAAATCGATACGGCGCGGGCGCAGCGGGCCAAAGAGCGAGCCGAGAAGCGCAAGGGCGAGCTAAACTTCGACGACCCCGAGTATGCCCAAGTGGAAGAGGCGCTTCAACGCGCCTTGGCCCGGCTCCAGGTTGCTAGTAAAGAAACAAGACGATAAGAATGAAAGTTATGAGAAGTAGCAAGGAGGAAGGCTAATGGCTGAAGCAGCTAAACAAGAACCCGTTATAACCATGTGGAGCAAGGAATTTACCTATGATCGGTGGATGAAGTCGAAAGGGATTCCGATCCACACGGGCTATTTTATCCCAGATCTCCGCACCGTCGAGTTGGAATGGTGGGAAGAACGCGGCTGCAAAGCGGCTTTTATTCAGCTCTTGGGCCAAGAGGGCGTCAGCGCATCGCGCGTCACCGAAGTTCCTCCCGGCAAATCTCTACCGCCGGTCAAATTCGCTCTCGATGAAATTGTTTATGTGCTTTCCGGCCGTGGTTTGACTACCGTCTGGGCTGGCGAAGGCAAGGCGAAGAAAAACTTTGAATGGCAGGAACATTCAATGTTCCTAGTTCCACGCAATCACTGGCACGTGTTCAGCAACATGACCGGCGATAAGCCGGTCAAGCTTTTCCACTACAGCTACATGCCGATGGCGATGTCCGCACTGCCCGAACCCGACATGTACTTCAATAATCCCTATGAGCCGAAAATAACCGCCGATCAAGGCGATTTTTATTCCGAAGCGAAGATGGTTCAAGCAAAAGATGCCGACGAAGGCTTGGGCATGCGCGCCTTCTGGTATGGTAACTTCTTTCCCGACATGCGCGCCTGGAATAAGCTCGATGCCAACGAACGGCGCGGCGCGGGCGGCAAGAGCGTGTTCATGCAGTTTCCAAATTCCGAACTTACCGCACATATGTCGGTATTCGCGCCTCAGACTTACAAGAAGGCGCATCGCCATGGTCCGGGCCGCGCCATCATCATCCCCGCGGGCGAAGGCTACTCGATCATGTGGGAAGAAGGCAAAGAAAAAGTCGTCTGTCCATGGCATGAATGTTCCATGGTGACGCCACCCAACAAGTGGTTCCACCAGCATTTCAATGCCGGCGGCGATATGGCTCGTTACCTGGCACTGCATCCGCCAATGCAGTTCCACGGCCACGCGGAAAAGGTCGAGGACCGGGCCAAGGATCAGATCGAATATCCTAACGAGGATCCGTTTATTCGTCAGAAATTCGAGGAAGAGTTGGGCAAGCGTGGCATCAAGAGCATTATGCCAGATGAGTGCTACAAGAACCCCGAGTACGAATGGTCCAAGGCAATGGGCAAGCAATAATACAGTAACTGCTTAAAAGACCGACTACGGAATCCCCGCTCCAAGGAGCGGGGATTCCTGTTATTAGGGTAGGAGAAAATGGCGGACACTATACAGAGGCTACAGATGCACGACGATATCTACGATCACGATCATCCCGATAATTTTATCATCAAAGAGGATGAGATCGTTACCGACATCGAGGGTTTGGAGATGTTTTCGCTGAAAAGCGTGGGCATCGACATCGGTTCTTCCACATCGCACTTGATTTTCTCGCACATCACGCTGCGGCGCGAAGGCGCGTCGTTATCCGGCAAGTTCCGGGTCACCGGTCGCGAGGTGCTCTATCGCTCGCCGATCATGCTGACTCCGTATATCTCGGCGACAAAAATCGACACCGATAAGGTGAACGATTTTATTCACAACGCTTACAAAGAGGCGGGCTTGACGCCGGAAGACGTCGATACCGGCGCGGTAATCATCACCGGCGAGGCGCTCAAGAAAGAAAATGCCCAACCGATCGTTGAGAACTTCGCTAAATATTCCGGCAAGTTTATCTGCGCGGCAGCGGGGCATAACCACGAGGCGTTGCTAGCCGCTTATGGCTGCGGTGCAGTGGATTTGTCAAAGGGCGAGCACAAGACCGTGCTCAACGTCGACATGGGCGGCGGCACGACGAAGTTTTCGCTTGTCGAAGAAGGCGTTGTGACGCAAACCGCCTCGATCAGCATCGGCGCGCGGCTCATCGCGTTCGACGATAAGGACCAGATTACCCGCATTGAGGATCCGGGCCGGACCATGATGAATGCGCTTGGACATAAGGTTGAGCTCGGGCAGAAAATTACTGAGAAAATGAAAGAAGACTTCGGCGCCTATATGGCAAAGATTCTCTTCGAGATCATCGAGCAGGGGCCCATGTCGCCGATGGCGAAGTCGCTCATGGTTACTCCGCCCTTCGTCAATTACACCGGCTTCAAGCAAGTGCAGCATCTGGTCTTCTCGGGTGGCGTTTCCGAGCATGTCTATGATCGCGATCCCAAAGCCTACGGCGATATCGGTCCGGTGCTCGGCAAGAATATGCGCGACTATCTAAAAAAGCTGCCGAAGGACGTGCTGCGCGAGCCCATCGAAGGTATTCGCGCCACGGTTATCGGCGCCGGTGAGTACACGATCCAGGCCAGTGGCAACACCAGCTATGTTTCCAACGAGAAAGCCCTGCCGGTACATGGCTTGAAGGTCATTCAAGCACCGGTCCGCGACGGTGAGTCCGTGGCCGACGCGATCAAGCAGGCGCTCAGAAAATTTGACCTGAGCAGCTTCACGTCAGGTTTGGCGTTGTCTTTAACTGTGAGCGGCGTGCCCGACTACCAATCGGTCCGGCGCATCGCCGAAGGCGTGGCACAAATTCTCAAAGACGCTGACGATCAAAAATGCCCGCTCTATTTGACCTTGGACTTGGACATCGCCAAGTCACTCGGCGCGATCCTGCGGGAGGAACTCAACGTTGCGCGGGATATTATAGCGATCGACGGCATCGAGGTCGGTGATTTGGACTATATCGACATCGGCGAATGCTTGGGCATCACCGAAGTCATTCCGGTTACCGTCAAGTCATTGATGTTTCCAAGCACGTCGGGCGACTAATTTCGTTATCAGGTGCGGTAGTCAAAAGCCTCGCCCGTGCGGGGCTTTTGGCGTTCGGCTGTCCAGTTACCAACTTCGAGCGGGAGGAAGAACGGACAACCTCGGCGGCGGCTGTACCGCGCCCGTTCGTCCCTTGTTAGATACGATCTCAGGTGCAAATTCTAGGGTATCTCAAAGAGAAGCACCGAATGGTCATGAACGAAGGTGCCGCGAACCTGTTCGGCATATTGCGGAGTCCATCCTTCAATCGCGTAGTCGTGGGAAACAATTCTGGTGCCGGGCTTGAGCTGGCGCTCCATGATAGGGCGTAGCTTGGCATTGAATTCCGGCAGCATGTAGAGAGTTACAACGGTGGCTGGAGAAATGTCGACGGTGAAAGCGTCTTGGGCGCGAAACTCGGTTAGATGTTGGACGTTTTCGATATAGGCATTACTGCGCGCGCGGTCGACTAAATTCTGGTCGATTTCGATACCAACGCCTTTGACGCCGTATTTTTTGGCCGCATAAATAAGGATCGCGCCGTCACCACTGCCGATGTCGTATATGACATCTCCAGGTTTAACCCGCGCCACTTCGAGCATGCGTTCGATCACTTCGGGGGCCGATCGCACGAAGGGCACCTCGCCGGCGGTCCACAGCGCGACTGAAGAGCCGCAGCCGCTTAAGCATAGCATTAGTAAAATCAGCTTCAGCTTGTGACCGAATTGTGTCATTGCTGTGACATACCTCGTAGATCAGTAGTGAGCTCCCCATGTTATAGGCGTCAGTTGATTGGGCGTCAATGCGATGAGGATTATCATCTTGACATCGCCGTCGGTTTATAATGAACATTCGGTGAATACTTAATTGGAGGAATTCTCATGGCCAGCTGGGACGATATCTTGACGCCGCGCGATAAAGAAGTCTTCGCGCTTTCCGGTTTCGGTAAGAAGGCGGGTTTGGGTCAACGGCCGGCGCTGTTGATTATCGATGTCAATTATAATTTCACCGGCGATAAACCCGAGCCGATTCTCGAGTCAGTAAAGCGCTTTCGCACCAGCTGCGGTGAAGAAGGTTGGGACGGCGTCCATGCGATTCGCGAGTTGCTTCGCGAAGCTCGTAAAAAGCATGTGCCGACGTTTTATACGACTGCCGAGGAAAATCGCGCCAACAGTGCGGTTTTGGTTGGTGGCTGGGCGGCCAAAAGCAATCGCACTACGGAAGACATGACCGAACGATGGGAGAAGGCCAATCAGATCGTCGACGAGATCGCGCCACAGCCGGGCGATATCATCGTGCGCAAGCAAAAACCCAGCGCCTTCTTCGGTACGCCACTGATGAGCATGCTGACCGAGGTTCATGCCGACAGTTTGCTCGTCTGCGGCACCACCACCAGCGGTTGCGTTCGCGCCAGCGTCATCGACGCCTTTTCTTACAACTTGAAAGTCTCGGTCGTCGAAGAATGTGTTTTCGACCGCGGTCAGGCTTCGCACAAAATCAATTTATTTGACATGGCGATGAAGTATGCCGACGTGATCCCGCTCACAGAGGCGATCGATTATGTCCGTGCTTTGCCGACCAATCTTTACGCGCCTGCCCTGTGAAGCAAGTTTCTCACGTTGCGCGATCGACCAAGCTAATGACAGACTACTGCAGGGCTTGGCTGAGCGAGCGGGCGATGAGGATCACGCCGACGACAGATAGCAGCACCATCAATCCGCGGCTAAAGGTTTTTTGGTTCACCCGATCCTGAGTCTTTAAACCGGCGAAAAAGCCGACCAACGTAAACAGCACCACTTGTAACGATAGAGTGAGGGTATCCTTGTTAAACAGATTCCACGTCGAGACCGCGATTAATTGAGTTGCCTTGGTGATCATGAAGATCGTCGCGACCGATTTGACGAAGT